>CAYOPA010000564.1:0-3239 GCA_964405625.1 uncultured Bryobacterales bacterium | reverse complement strand
AAGTGGAACCGCAAGTCGTCGGCGAAGGGGCGCGGCTTCGAAGGGCCGACAAAGCACAGTGGCACGACGAATGTTGTCAGGGCGGATCTACCGCCGGAAATACAACGGGGCCGAATCCGGGCCGTACTGGATTGAGTTCTAGGACCAAGCGGGGAAGCAGCATCGGGAATCCAGCAAATCGGATCGGGTCGGCGACGCGCGGCGGCTGCTCGAGCAGCGCCTCGGCGAGGTTGGCGGCGGGCAGTTCGCAGGTCCGAAGGCTGAACGCGTCACGGTTGGTGAACTGTTGGCGGCTGTCCTCGCCGACTATAAGGCGAACGGCAAGACCGTGGATTTCGCTCAGGCTTGCATCAAGCGCCTGCAACCGCTGGCGGCCATCCCGGCCAAGCGTGTTACGACGGCGCGCCTGAACGAATTCATTGCGGCTCGGAAAGCCGAGGGGGCGAGCAACGCAACCGTCAACCGCAACCACCTTGCGATCCTGCGCCGCGCGTTCAATCTGGGAGCCAAGGCTACGCCACCGCTGGTCACCAGGGCGCCTGCGTTCGCCCGCTTGCGGGAATCCGCCTCGCGTTCTGGATTCTTTTCGCGCGCCGAATATAGGGCCATCCTTGCGGTTCTGCCCGCGTACGCAGCTACCGCTGTCGCATTTGCGTACTACACCGGCTGTCGCAAGGGCGAGATCCTCGGCCTGCGCTGGGATCAGGTTGACCTCGCGGAACGCGTCGTCCGCCTGAATCCGGGCGAAACCAAGAACCGGGAAGCGCGCGAGATTCCCCTGGTCGGCGAGCTGCACGCGATGCTCACGGCCTTGCGGAAGGAACGCGACAGGCGGTTCCCGGATTGCCCCTGGGTCGTGCAGCGCCACGGCGGCCCGGTTGGGGATATCCGCAGCGCTTGGGAACATGGGTCAAAGCGGACCGCCGAAGCTGCTCCGTCGCTCTGGGATTCCAAACGCAAGCGGCCCGCGAAACTGTTCCAGGACCTCCGCCGAACGGAGGCGCGAAACCTTGTGCGGGCAGGGGCGCCCGAACGCGTCGTGATGGCGATCGGCGGTTGGAAGACAAGGTCGGTCTTTGACCGCTACAATGTAGTGAACAGCGATGACCTACGGAACGCCGCAACCGCGCTTGAATCGTATCTTGGCGAACTTGGCTAGGCCAATTCGGAATCTCAAGGCCGAAACAAGTACAAAAGCACGGCGGGGCGAAATCCAAGGCGCGTAACTCGTTGATTCTAAACAGGCCGACGTAGCTCAGTTGGTTAGAGCGCTTGATTGTGGATCAAGAGGTCGATGGTTCGAATCCATCCGTCGGTACCATATTTTCAATAACTTACAGGCAACAACGCAAGCGCTCCATAAGCTGTGTCCGCAGAGAGTCCGCAGTCCAGTTAAGCGCCTTTGTCGGCTGTGACCCCAGGGTCACATTGCCCGCTTAACCCCGCCGCCGTTCACCACACCCACATAGCGCAAACAGAAAGGCCCCAGCGGTTTCCCGCTGAGGCTCTTTCTCCATCACCCGCGCACCCTTATGACCCTACACACCGAGGGCGTCGATCTGAATAGCGCCCTTCTGACCCCGAGCGCCCTCAAGCGATGCAAACAGCGCCCCGGGAGGGGATCGAAAGTAGAAGTCCTTGTTGGCCGCTGGACCCTCGCAAGGCGCCCAATGCTCAATCGAGACTCCGGTTTCGGATTCTTCCCATGCGTAGAGAACCGAAACCGCCGGCGGAGGCAACACCGCCGCCGGACCCCAAACACACGCAAACCAAGAATCAACCGCTCGCACGGCCGTGGATCACGCGCACGGCCGTGCCGTGCCCACTAGGGTCCACGGGCGCGGAGGGCGGCTCGGCCGCCGCTTCGCGCTTCCAACGCTCCTTCAGCCGTGCCAGCACTGCCGCGTCACTTGCTGCAGACGGCCACTCTGCCGGCGCGCCCACATCGGCGGCAATCCGCACGCGGTACAGCGCTCCACGGAAAGCGTTGTCGGCCAGATCTCCGCCGGACTCCAGCTCCTCAGCGAGAGCCTTCGCCGTCAGAGACAGTCCTTCACCGCCGCCAAACCAACCACCGCCAACAAACGGCCCCACCGCCGCCTGGGCAATCCGCGCCTGAAGGAGGCCCCTGGCATCGCGGACAGCTTCACAGCCAGACAGCGCAGCCGCAGCCTCCGGAATCAGCCGCTCCAGGGCAGCACGCGCCCGCCCGGCGCAACGAGGAATCGGGACGCCTGGCAACCAATCCAGTAGGCCGCCAACCCGGCCCCCGGACCGCCGACAGCCTCGTTTTCCCGTGGAGCAATATCCACTCGGCCGGTCTGTTTGAACTCCAGGAATACTACGATCGCTTTGCGTCGGACGACGACCCAGCGCCGCGTTCGACGACCGAGGGCGCCCCGGTGACGCAGTCCGGCGCTCGAACGTCCAGGGATCTGACACAATAACGGACTAGGAAGCTTGTCGGCCGGGCGATCGCCGCGCACCTTCGGGGGCGGGGAGGAAAGTCCGGTCTCCATAGGGCGGCGCGCCGGCTAACGGCCGGGGGGCGACTCTCAAAGGGTCGTTCACGGAAAGTGGCACAGAAAACGTACCGCCTCGGGCTGGAAGGCTCGCGGTAAGGGTGAAAAGGTGCGGTAAGAGCGCACCGCGTTCGAGGCGACTCGAATGGCAGGCCAAACCCCGCGTGGAGCAAGACCAAATAGGGGACGATGCGGCGGCCCGCCGCGCTTGGAGTCCCGGGTAGGTTGCTTGAGGCCGCCGGAAACGGCGGTCCTAGACGAATGATCGCCGCCGCGGTTTCGGCCGCGGAGACAGAAACCGGCTTACAGGCCGACAAGCTTCCGCTAATTTCGCCCCCCATCCAGCCGTCCGGCGGGCCCCGCGCCTCGTCCCACTACAATAAAAACGATGCGTTTCTTCCCCGCGCTGCTGCTGTTGCCCGCGCTCGCGCTTGCCCAGTCCCCCGAAGAGGCTGAAGCCCTCCTCCACAAAGCAGCCGGCTCGTACCGCTCCGCCAACACTTGGTACTTCGTCGCCCAAGAGAAGACCATCACCTCCGCCGGCGACCAGCGCAAGGAGACCGAAACCCTCGTGCTCACCGCTCGCGGCGAAGGCGACCGCCTGCGCGTTGAGCTCGACGACAAGCTCGCCGGCGGCGTCACCGTCCACGACGGCCAAGCCGCCTGGGTCTACCTGCCGCGTCAGAACACCTACGCCAAGCTGCCGCCCAAGAGCGC
>CAYOPA010000563.1:0-3252 GCA_964405625.1 uncultured Bryobacterales bacterium | reverse complement strand
CCGTTGAACTGGTTGTCGTCGAGCGTGTCGCGCGGGTTCACAAACAGGTTGTTGGGGCGCGCGGCGAAGCTGGAGCCCGGCGTGTAGAACTGCAATAAGCGGTTCGCCACCGGATTGATGCGGGTATTCGGGATGATCTGGTTCGGGAACGGGTCGCGCCGGCCCGCCGTCTGGTCGAGCGTGAGCGGGTCGTGGATGATCTGCGGAACCTCGGTAAAGTTCCCGCCGAACATCGCCCGCGTCGGCGTGAAAACGCCTTGCACGAAGCCGGTGACCTCGCGCAGCCCCTCGTAGCCGGCGTAGAACCAAACCTTGTCCCTCACGATCCGGCCGCCCACCGCGCCGCCGAATTGATTCCGCTTCAGATTCTCCGGTCCCGGGGCAAAGAAATTACGCGCGTCCATCGAGGAGTTGCGCAAAAAGTGAAACAACTGCCCGTGGAACTGGTTCGATCCGCCCTTGGTGTTCACATTCACCATCGCCGGGTTTGGCCCTTGGTCAGGCATGAAGAAGCTCTGCTGCACCTTGAACTCATCCACGTTCGCCACCGACAGATTCACGGCGAGCTCGCCCAGCCGGGCGCCGCGCACCTGGATGCCGTTGATCGTATAGCTGTTGGAGGTGGACTTGACGCCGCCGATGACGACCGAACGCCCTTCGCGGCCGACCTGCCCGGAGGCGTTCGCGCGGCCGGCGGCCTGGTTCGTGCCGGCCGCCAGCAGCGCCAACTGCAGGAAGTTGCGGCCGTTGAGGGGCAATTCCTCCACCTGAGCCGAGTTGACGGTCGTGCCCAACGCGTTTGATTCCGACTCCAGCATGACCCCCTGCGTCGACCCCTCAACGGTGATTACGTTGGTGACCTGGCCGACCTGGAGCTTGATGTTGACCGTCACGCGCTGGTCGACCTCCGCCCGCAAGCTGGTGAGCTCGTAGCTGTCAAAGCCGTCGCTCCGCGCGCGGATGGTGTAAGCGCCCGGCGTCAGGTCAGGGAAGACGTAGATGCCATTTTCGTTCGTTGTGGCGTTGCGCTCGGAGCCACGCGCCACATTGATGACGGTGACTTGAGCGCCGGGTATGACGCCGCCGGTTTCGTCGGCGACCGTTCCGCCGATGGTCGACGAACCTGTCGCCTGGGCGAAGAGCGTAGGAGCGAGCGACAGCAACGCTGCCGCAAGCGTGAGGAGAGATAGTTTTTTCTTCATGGAAACCCCTGACGCCGGGCGGGAGACAGGCCCCCCGGCTGCATCATCGTCAGATCATGATACTCGACGGACCAAAGGCTGGTCCAATCAGTCCGCGAGGGTGCGCCTATCGCAGCGATAGGGATTCGAGATACTCGCCCAACAGAGCGTTGAACCGCTCGGGCATTTCCAGGTTGGCTAAGTGTCCGGCCTCAGCGATCTCGGCGATCCTGGCGTGGGGGATCTCCGAGCCCCACTCCCGGGCTTCCGACGGCGGCGTGATCCCGTCCTCTTCGCCGGTGATCACCAGCGTCGGAACTTTGATGCGAGGCAGGATCGACGTCGAATCCGCCCTCGCGCCCAGCGCCAGCGAGAGAGTCGCGATCGTCTCCGGCGGACAGGCCTCAATCATGTTGCGGACACGCTCGACAATCTTCCGGCGGCGCTTGAGCGTGCTGGCGCCCAGCACCTTCGGCAGTATCTGTTCGGCGACGGCCGACGAGCCTTTCTCCAGCGCGAGATCGGCCAGCGCGCGGCGGCCGGCTCGACCCTCTTCGCTGTCAGCCGCGGCGCGCGTGTCAGCCAGAATCAGGCCTCGCAGGCGGTGCGGATGGCGGCGGGCGAACGCCAAGGCCGCGTAGCCCCCCATCGAGACTCCGCCCACCACGGCTGTCTTGATCTGCAAGGCGTCCAGCAGGCCCACGGCCAAGTCCGCCAATCCGTCGATGGAGACCTCGCCGGGCTCGGAGTTGCCCACGCCGGGGGCGTCAAATGTCAGGACTCGGGCGGTCTTCGCCAGCGCGGACGCCTGTTCGGCATACATTTCCCGGTTTAATGGAAAAGCGTGCATCAACAGCACGGGGACGCCGTAGCCGCGCGAGTCGTACCCTACCCGTCGGTCGCCGATGGTTGCTTGCATGCCGAATCTTGTCTGCGAGAAAACCGCTGTGCCACACTGACGGTCCGAAGGATGAAATCTACCACGAAAGCAACCGGCCTGTCGCTTCTCGACGGCAAGCCCATTGAAATTCACATCGAATCCGGTCGAATTGCGTGTATTCAGCCGTTTGCCGGACCACCCCCAGATTACTGGATTGCTCCGGCGATGATCGACATTCAGGTCAACGGCTTTGCGGGCGTTGACTACAACTCGCCCGACGCGCCGCTGGACGAAATCGCGCGTTCCATCCAGGTCCAGCGCGACACGGGCGTGGCGCGGCTGCTGCCGACCGTGATCACCGGCTCGCACGACAACATTTGCGGCTCGCTTGTCAACCTCGCCAAGGCCCGCCGCGAGCTTCCGGAAGGGGAATCCTTCATCGGCTTCCACGTCGAAGGGCCCTGGATCTCACCGTTGGACGGCCCGCGCGGCGCACACCCCGTGCAGCATTGCCGCGCCGCTTCGCCCGACGAGTTTGACCGCTTCCAGGAGGCCGCCGAGGGGTTGATCCTGTTGGTCACGCTTGCGCCCGAGGTCGAAGGAGCCATTCCGACGATCGAGCACATGGTCAAGGCGGGCGTTACCGTCGCCATCGGCCATTCCAACGCAGCCGAGCAGGACATCCGCGACGCCATCAGCGCCGGGGCGACCATGAGCACGCACTTGGGCAACGGCGCCCATCAGGTGATCCCGCGCCACGCCAACTACATCACTTGGCAGATGGCCGCCGATGAGCTCTCGGCCGGGCTGATTGTGGATGGCATCCACCTGCCGCCGGCCTTCGTCAAGGTCGCCGTTCGCGCCAAGGGGGCCGAGAGAGTCATTTTGGTCACCGACGCCGCGCCGCCGGCTGGGTGCGCACCGGGGATTTTCCACTTCGGGCACCTGGAGGTGGAGCTGACCGCCGACCAGTGCATCCGCCTGACCGACAGCGGCCGGCTGGCGGGCTCGGCCTTGAGCATGGATCGGGGCTTGGAAAACCTGATCCGGTTCTCGGACCTGGACCTGCTGGCGGCCTTGCGCGCGGGGACCGTCAACCCGGCCCGCGAGCTAGGCTTCAAGCCGCGCGAGGGCTTCTTGCAGGTTGGCGACCCGGCCGATCTGATGCTGTTCGACTACGACGAGGGCCCC
>CAYOPA010000562.1:0-3274 GCA_964405625.1 uncultured Bryobacterales bacterium | reverse complement strand
TCGGCGGGACGCTGCTCGGATCGAAATCCGCGGAACCGGGCAGAATTGTGCCTGCTGGGAAAATGAGTCCTTCGACATAGAAGCTGAGACCACGAAAGTCGCCGTTGTTCGGGTCCAAGGCCCCGGTGAAGTCAGGCGCGAAGCTATGTCCGAGGCAGGCGACGTCGAGCACGAGTTGTCCGCCTCGTCCTCCGCCCTGAGCCTGTGCTTCTTGGCCGGGCTTCCACAGGAGGCCCGCAGCAGCGAGCAGCGAAGCCGCCCCGAAGATTTGTCTACGGCTTTGGTCGACGGTCTCCCCGTTTCTCTCCCCATCTTGAGTTTGCGGCGTGCTGATCTGGCTGTCGTTTGTCATGATGATTCTCCAGTTCCCTCTTGATCGTTCGTATCTCGCGCTTGACGCTTTGACTAGGGACCTGACAGGCGTCTCGGGCTGTCTGGCCAGTTCTGGGGCGCCAAGCGAGTCAACTTTCCTCCGCCAGCCGGACGTTCCACAAGTGACATGGGGTGACGTCACCGTGACACGCAAGTGAAATCAAAGGTTTGCAAATCGGAAGTAGCCGCGCTAACATCCTTCGTGCGATGGGAGTTTCGAAGGCAAACGGCTCGGCTGAGCCCTTAAGCCCCTCTCAAATCCGCGTTGCGCTTGGAGCGATTTTGGATAGCAAATCGTTCACGCGCTCGGACCGTTGCAGCCAATTTCTGCGCTACATCGTGGAACAGTCCCTTTCTGGGAATGCAGACGATCTCAAGGAATACTCACTCGGCCTCGAGGTGTTCGGAAGGCCATCTTCCTTCGATCCCCGCACAGACACGATCGTCCGGGTTCAAGCGCGTAGGCTGCGCAAGAAGCTCGAGGAATACTACTACAACGAGGGTTCTGCCGATCCCGTCGTCATCGACCTCGCGAAAGGCGCGTACGTACCCACATTTCGTTCGCGGAATCGTGTTCCGCTCGATGAGCGGCAGAACTTCCTCACCTCTATCATCGAGAGAACGAGCCTGCGGATGTGGATCGGCCTCGGAGGTTTTTCCGTCGCGTTCACCACCGTCCTCCTCGCGTGGTCCGGGCTTCTCTTCGATGTCCTTGCCTCGTCATGGTGGGAAGGCAGGAAGGGCCAACCGAAAGCCACAACCGAATCCGCGCCGCTCAGCGTCCCACTGACGGCTCTTGGCGGCCACGAGCGCGAGCCCGACTTGTCGCCGGATGGC
This sequence comes from uncultured Bryobacterales bacterium, assembly GCA_964405625.1. Taxonomy (GTDB): domain Bacteria; phylum Acidobacteriota; class Terriglobia; order Bryobacterales; family UBA6623; genus RI-231. Next base: position 2,065 of record CAYOPA010000562.1, on the reverse strand, counting down.
GATAGCGTAGCCTTTGTTTGGGACGGCCAACGCGCGGACAACGATGACATCTACGTCAAACGAATTGGCGGCGATCTCGTCGAGCGATTGACGTATGACCCGGCGCCGGAATGTTGCCCGTCTTGGTCGCCGGACGGGCGCCGAATCGCATTCCTGCGGCCGGAGGGCGCCGGCGCGAATCTGTTCCTGGTCCCCGTTGAGCGAGGGCGTGAGGAGCGGCTCGCACAGTTGTCTCACCTGGGCCACCAGATCTCCTGGTCGCCGGATGGGAAATACCTGGCGGTCGAGGACCGGCCGGCGGAAGAGCCGAAAGGGATCTTTCTGGTCTCTGCCAAGGACGGGTCCAGGCGCAGGGCCACAGCCGCTCCGGATGGGCTTTCCGACCGTTGGCCCGCCTTCTCGCCGGACGGACGGACCCTCGCCTTCGCCCGCGGCAACAGCTCTTTCACGGTCTATTCCGTGGAGATCGGCGGCGCGATGTCGACGCCGCAACGGATCACTGCGGAGTACTACCTTCTCGGAGGGCTGGATTGGACTCCTGACGGCGGCTACGTGGTTTTCGGAGTGTATTCCGAAGAAGTGGGGTGGCGCCTCTGGAAAGCCGCAGCAGAAAGCCGCAACGCAACTCCGACCCCTTCGGGCATCTTAGGCTGGCAGCCTTCGTTCTCGCGACCGCCGCTTGGCTCTCGAGTCCGGTTGGCGTACGCCGCGAAGGCTGATGACAAGAACATCTATAGAATCCCGGGACCCGGCTATCCAAAGAATTCGGGCGCGGCTTCTGCTGTCCCCGAGCGAATCGCCGGATCCAGCCGCAACGACACCGCTCCCCAACTCTCGCCCGCGGCGGACAAAGTCGCTTTCGTCTCCGGCCGTACGGGACATGGCGAGGTATGGACGTCCGATGGCGATGGCTCCAACCCGCTTCAGGTCACGTTCTCCGGACGATCGGAGGTTGGCAGCCCCAGTTGGTCGCCGGACGGACGGCTAATCGGATTCGGCGGGATGACGGACGCGAATTTCGACGTCTTCGTGGTGGCAGCCGGCGGAGGGACGCCGCGGCGCTTGACCCGCGCACCGTCTAACGAAGGTGCGCAGTCCTGGTCGCGGGACGGCCGCTGGATCTACTTCCTCTCGGACCGCACGGGTCGCACTGAGATCTTCAAAATGCCGTCGGCAGGCGGGGAGTGGGTGCAGGTCACCGACGAGGGCGGGCATCAAGCGATGGAATCCCTTGACGGCAAGTGGCTGTACTACTCGAAGAGCGCCAAGCGCCCAGGGGTGCCGGAATCGCTGCCGGGCGAAGGCGAACCCGGCATCTTCCGCAGGCCGGCCGGGGGCGGCTCCGAGGAGCGCGTGCTCGAGGAGGGCGTCTTCGGGCGGTGGGCTCTGTCGAAGAGCGGTATCTATGTCCTCCGATCCGCAGCGGGCGACCGTGCGCCGTCGATCGAATTCTATAGCTACGAGACATGGGAACGAGAAACGGTGATCACGTTCCCGAAAGACGCACGGTTTGGGATCGCGAACAGTTTGACGGTTTCCGAGGATGACCGCTGGATCGTCTACGCCAAGTACGACCACACAGCTTCCAACTTGATGCTGGTCGATGATTTTTGAGTCGCTATGTTGCCTGATTTCGAGGCAGGCAAGGAGATCCCAGGAGATCGGGGGACCGCCTCGCAATTGACTGCGATGGAGATCCGGTGGAGATCCGGGAGGGGAAGCTATGAAGCTTTCCCTCGGCGCGGACGGCGGGAGACAGGGAGTGGTGGACTTGCCCCCAATTTTGAGACAAGCGGTTAAGACTCATAATCCCCTGAACGAGGGTGTCCCAGCGCTAGTTGAAGGTTGAGAACGGCGGCGCTCCCCCGATTCCGTAGAATCGGGGGTGCTGAATCCAAAGGAGAACCGCCGTGAAACGAAAATACCATGTAGCGGAGAGCCGGTCCAAGGAAGCCGGCGAAGTCATTCGGAGTTTCTGCGCCGCCAACGGGCAGATCCTGGCGCCGTTGGTCGACCTGGGGGTCGAGGCGGCAGGCGGTGCGCCTGCGCCACGGGCGCCGCCGCC
>CAYOPA010000561.1:0-3285 GCA_964405625.1 uncultured Bryobacterales bacterium | reverse complement strand
CTGGCCGTCGATCAGCAGGAGCAGCAGGTCAAACTCCGTGGTCGTCAACTCGAGCGGCCTCCCGTCGCACCAAGCTGACCGCGAGGCCGGTTCGACGCGCACGCCGTTGGCTTCACGGGCGATGTCTCGCTCGGCGGTCGCGGATGCTGTCGAGCGCCGCAGGATGGACCGGATGCGGGCGACGAGCTCGCGCGGGTGGAAAGGCTTCGGCAAATAGTCGTCCGCGCCGAGCTCCAGGCCCACGATCCGGTCGACGTCGTCGCCCCGCGCCGTCAGCATGATCACCGGCAGCTCGCTCTGCTTGCGCAGCTGCCTGAGGACTTCGAAGCCGTCCAGTCCGGGCAACATCACATCCAACACAACCAGCTCGTGCCGGCCTTCGAGCGCCGCCCGCAATCCGGCGTCGCCGCGGTTCACGAACTCGGCCGGTATGCCGGCCTGCTCGAACACCTTGCCCAGCAGCTTGCAGATTTCGAGGTCGTCTTCGATCGCGAGGATCGCCATACCGCCACGATAGCGTCCGATTCCAAGGCCGCGCCGGCCTTTACAAAGATTTACCGAGCGCGCATAGCCGCTTTACTTTGCGCTTCTAACTTGAAAACCAAGGAGGTGCATAAACTCATGCAAGCACACAAGACAGTCATTCTTTCCGCGGTCGTCGCGGTCGCCCTGGCCGGCTCGTTGTTCGCGCAGGGCCGTCCCGGCGGCTTTGGCCGGCCCGGGCAACGTCCGGCGAACGCCGCATCGGCTCAGCGGCCGGCCGGCCCCCCACAGCAGATGGGAGCGCAGCAGGGCGGCCCGGGCGGTGCGCAGATGCAAACCATCATGCGTTTCCTGATTGGCGAATACCTCGGCTTGACCGAGGAGCAACAAGCCTCGGTGGCCGGACTCCGTCGGGCGGCGGCGCCCCAGATGATGGAGCTCCGACAACAGATCGCCCAGAACATGCGGTCCATCCGTGAAGCGGCCAAGAACGGCGAATCGAGCGACCTGCTGGCCGAGGAGCACGGCCGATTGGTCGCCGAAGCTCTCAAGCAACAGATCGCCCTGCGGACGGCGATCCGGGCGTCGCTGAATCTGACGCCAGAACAGGAAGAGAAGCTCGACCGCGTCTTCGATCTCTTCGAGCAGATGCGTCCCGAGCCGGGGCAATTCGTGCCGCCGGAGGGCGTCGATGCTCTTCAGTATTGATCGCTGCTTGCTGATGGTTTCGATGCGCTCACTCTTGCTGTTGGTGCTGCCCGCCGCGGCGCTAGCCCAGCCGTTGGGGCCGCCCACCGGGCTGGTCGCCTCGGACGGCGTCTACTCCACCAAGGTGGGCTTGGCGTGGGAGCATGTGCGCGAAGCCAAGCTCTATCGCATCTTCCGAGGCGAAACCGACGACCCGGCCGCCGCCGTGGACATCGGGACAACCGCCTCGATCCTGTTCTATGACCGCGGCATTGCCGCCGGCTCGCCCGCCTTCTACTGGGTGCGGGCCGAGAACGGCGAGCGGGTCTCGCCGCTCAGCGCCCCGGACGCAGGCATGAAAGCCATCGGCAAGACGAGCAACTTCGGCCCCTTCATTCCGCTGGAACCCCCGCCGCAGCCGCTGGGAAACCCTGTCACCGCCGCTAAGGTCTACCTGGGCAAGGCGCTGTTTTGGGACGAGCAGCTGTCCTCCACGCGCACCGTAGCCTGCGGAACCTGCCATATTCCCCGCGCTGGAACCGCCGATCCGCGCTCGGCCGCCGGGGGCGCGGTGTTTCGCCATCCCGGCGTGGACGGAACCTCTGGCACCGACGACGACGTCACCGGCTCGCAAGGCGTGCCGCTGAACCGCAAGGACGGCAGCTACATCTGGGCCGACCACTTTGGCCTGCGCCCGCAAGTGACCGACCGGAAGGCGTCGGCGGTAGTCGATGCGGCCTACACCGACAAGGGCCTGTTCTGGGACGGCCGGGCCGGCGACATCTTCCTCGACCCGGAAACCGGCGAGCCTGTTTTCGGCGACCAGGCGGCGTTTGAGAGTCAGGCGCTGGAAGTCCAAGCCTTAATGCCGCTTGAAAGCGCCGTCGAGATGGGCAGCATCGACTCCGACCTCAACGACGTGGCTGCGCGCGTGGCAGACTCGCAACCGCTGGCACTGGCGCCCTCGATTCCGGCCGCCTTGTGGCGCTGGATCGACGGCAGGAGCTATCCGGAGCTTTTTGACGAAGCGTTCGGCACGCCGGAAGTGACGCCCGTTCGCATCGGCATGGCGATCGCCAGCTATGAGCGCACGCTGTTCTCCGACCAATCTCGCATCGACCTGTTCACGTCCCAAATTTTGGAAGAGCCTGAGGGCGTCACGCGGGCGCGGGAGCTGTTTCTCACGGCGTCTTGCGACCAATGCCACCCCGGCGGACTGCTGGGCGACAACCGCTTCCACTTTATCGGCGTCCGTCCTGACAGCGAAGATGTCGGACTCGCCGGCTCGACCGGACGCGACCTCGATCGGGGCCGCTTCCGCACGCCCAGCCTGCGCAACGCAGCGCTGCGGGCGCCGTACTTTCACAACGGCAGCGGGGCGAGTTTGGAGGCAGTAGTGATCTTCTATGACCGGGGCGGCCCCTTCGATTCGCCCAACAAGGACAAGAATTTCGTTCGGAATCTGGGCTTGACGGCACAAGAGCGCGCGGACTTCGTCACATTTATGAATGCCTTGACTGATCCCCGCATCGCGAGCGAGGCGGCGCCGTTGTTTGACCGGCCGCTGCTGTATTCGGAGTCAGCCCGCGTGCCGCTGGTCTTGGACGAGCCGAGCCCTCTGGAAGTGATCGCTCTGGAGCCGCCGATGCTGGGCAACCCCAACTTCACCGTCGGCGTCTCCGGCGGAGTGGCGGGTGCGGAAGCGCTGCTCGTCATCGACGCCGCCGACCCGGGATCGGGGTCTGGAGTTCCCGCTGGGGGATCGTTTGCCCGGCGGACGATCACGCTGCAGGACGCCGGTGATGGGATGGGCTACGGCTCGGTCAACCTCGCTATCCCCAGTGATGCGGCGCTCGATGGGACGACGCTATTCGGCCGTTGGTACGTCCGCTCAGGAGGCGCTGTGTCGGCAAGCCCCGCATTTCGGATGACGCTGTTCAGTCCGGCGGGAGCGCTGCCGGCGATGACGATTCTCTCCTCCGTTTCCGCGGCGAGCCTGCGTATGGGGCTGGTTGCGCCGGAGTCGATTGTCAGCGGGTTCGGCTCGGGGCTCGCTCAAGCCACCGAGGTCGCGACCACGCTGCCTTTGCCGACGACGCTGGCAGGAGTAACGGT
>CAYOPA010000560.1:0-3292 GCA_964405625.1 uncultured Bryobacterales bacterium | reverse complement strand
CGAACCCGGCGTCACCAGCCTGTCGGAAGGCTTGGCGCCGCGCCGTCATACCGTCGTCCAGCCGAAATAGCTGGGAGGCGTCCATCGTACCCGCCGGCTCAAGCCGGGCGGCTCGTCGCTCTCTCCGTTCCACCGCGCTAGGATGGAATGCTCCGCCGTAGCCTCATGTCGTCCACTCCCGCTATCATTCCGCCCGCCCGTATCGGCATCATCGGCGGCGGCCAGCTTGGCCGCATGATGACCCAAAAGGCCAAGCGCCTCGGCTTTCGCGTCGCCGTGCTGGACCCGTATCCGGGCTCGCCGGCCGGACAGCTCGCCGATTTTCAGATAACCGGCGAGTTCAACGACGGCGCCCGGCTGCATGCGCTGGTCGAGCACTGCGACCTGACCACCTATGACCTGGAGGGCATTGACGTAACCGCCCTGCGCGCGTTGGAGAACGAGGGCCACTTGATCCGCCCCTCGGCCGACTTGCTGGAGCTGATCCAGGACAAATTCGGACAGCGCACCCATCTGGCGCGGCATGGCATTCCCCAGCCTGAGTTCCGGGTTCTGGAGGGCGAAGCAACACCCGAAGCGCTTGCCGACTTCGGCTATCCCCTCGTGCAAAAGATCCGACGGGGAGGCTACGACGGCCGCGGCGTGGCGCTGCTGCGCGGCCCCGAGGACCTGGGCAAGTCGTTCAAGGGCGCCAGCTACGTCGAGCGGCTGGTGGATATCGACAAAGAGCTGGCCATGATCGTGGCGCGCTCGGTCGAAGGCGAGATGGCGAGCTACGCGCTGGTGGAGATGGTCTTTGACCCGCGCGCCAACCTGCTGGAAATGCTGCTGGCCCCCGCGCGCGTCGATCCGGAAACAGCCCGCCGAGCCGAGGAGATCGCCCTGGCGACGGTGGAATGCCTGGGCGGCGTGGGCGTTTTCGGAGTGGAGCTGTTCCTGGCGAAGTCCGGCGAGATCCTGGTCAACGAGGTGGCGCCGCGTCCGCACAACTCCGGGCACTATACTTACGAAGCCTGCGTGACGAGCCAGTTTGAGCAGCACATCCGCGCCGTCGCCGGTCTGCCGCTGGGCTCGGTGGAACAGATGCGGCCGGCGGCGATGGTTAACATCTTGGGCCACGAGGACGGCGGAGCGGGACCGCCGCTGCTTGACGGGCTTGCCGAGGTGCTGGCCATTCCCGGCGCCATGGTGCATATCTACGGCAAGGCCGAAACGCGCCCATTTCGCAAAATGGGACACGTGACGGTGCTGGGGAATGATTTGGAACAGGCGCGCCAAAAGGCGCTACGCGTCAAGGACACGTTGCGTGTGCGGGCGGGAGGCGGCCGATGAGCGAGGCGCGGGTCGGCATCATCATGGGCAGCGATTCGGACCTGCCTGTCATGCACGAGGCGGCGGCCATCCTGGACGAGCTCGGCGTGGCCTATGATCTGACGATCGTCTCCGCCCACCGCACTCCCCAGCGGATGACGGACTACGCCACCACGGCGGCCGAGCGCGGCCTGTGCGTAATCATCGCAGGCGCCGGCGGGGCGGCGCACCTGCCGGGCATGGTGGCTGCAATGACGCCGCTGCCGGTGATCGGCGTTCCGGTGAAGACCTCGTCGCTGAGCGGCCTGGACTCGCTGCTGTCCATCGTGCAGATGCCCGGCGGCGTGCCGGTGGCGACGGTGGCGATCAACAACGCCAAGAACGCCGGAATTTTGGCGGCGCAGATCCTGGGGGCCGCAGACTTGGCGGTGCGCGCGCGGGTGCAGGCGTACAAGGATTCGTTGCGCGCAATGGTGGAGGAAAAGGCCGCAGGGGTCGAACAACAGTACAGGCCCGAACAACAGTACAGGCCCGAGTAACAGCCAGGGACCTGGAGGGGTCTAGGAGTACCGCATGAATACACATCGTCTGAAGACCATTCAAGAATACGCCCGCCGCCGGGACGGCCTTGTCGCCTCCATCTGCCTGCCGACCGAAATCTCCGGCAAGGAGACCCGCAAGTCCCCGATCCTGTTCAAGAACCTCCTCCGGGAGGTGCGGGATGCGCTCGAAGGCCGTCAAGACGCCAAGGCGCTGCTCCAACAGATCGAGGCAAGCTGTGAGCCGATGCTCGACGACTATGACTTCTGGCAGCACCAGTCCGCCGGCCTGGCGGTTTTTTGCGAGCCGGAAAGGTGCCAGTTCGTTCGATTGCCGTTCGGCCCCAGGGCCGGCTTCTATTTGGGCGACCGCTTTCACGTGAAGCCGCTGGTGCGGCTGATCAATCGCGACCAGACCTACTTTGTGCTGGCGCTGAGCGCCAACTCCTGCCGGCTGTACTGGGGCGATCGTCAGGGATTGGAAGTCGTTCAGGTGGAAGGGCTGCCGGCGTCGATGGAAGAGGCGCTGCAACTGGACGACCCGCAGCAGAATTTGCAGTTTCATACCGGCACATCCGCCGGCGGCGGGGGAGGCCGCTCGGCGATGTTCCACGGCCAGGGCGGCGGGAAAGAGAATCCCGAAGCTCGGATGGAGCAGTACGTGGAGAAGGTCGCGGCGGCGGTCAGCGTGTTTTTGAAGCGGGGCGCGGTCTCCAACGACGGCAAAGCCCCGCTACTGCTGGCCTCGGTGGAAGAGTCCGCGCCGCTGTACGCGCGACACAACATCTACGCCGCTTTCGCCGAGTCCGCGATGGTGCGCGGCAATCCTGACGAGCTCAAACCCGACGCGCTGCACAAAGCGGCTTGGCCGCTGGTGGATGCGATTCTCAAGAAGCGCGAGACTGACCTATTGGTGGATTTCGGCACCCTGCTGGCGCATGAAAAGGCCTCCACGCAGCTCAGCGACATTGCCGCCGCCATCAAGGGCGGCAGGGTCATGGCGGTGTTCGTGGCCGAAGACAAGATGGCGCCCGGCAAGATGGCCGCGGGCAACGGGCGCATCGAGATTTCGAGCGACACCGACAGCGAGTCGGACCTGCTCAACGACATCGCCGCTGAAGCCCTGCTGCTGGGCGGCGACCCGTACGTGATGCCGGCGTCCGAGATTCCGGGCGACTCCGGAGCGGCGGCGATCTTCAGGTTCTAAGTTTGGCGAAGGCGCGATTGCCCTGGGGCCGCCGTGGCGCGCGGCTTTGCCGTGCAGTCGAGCCTTCGGCTCGACGCCTGCGTTCACACGCAAGCCCCTCATCAGCCGCGGCTGATCGGCCAAGGACCTCGACTTGGGCGTCGCGATGGCACGGGTGGGCGCCTGCGCTACCATTTCCCCGCGGGCCTGAGCCGAATGTCGAAACTTGAGGGTCGGGCCACAGGCCCGACTGCAC
>CAYOPA010000559.1:0-3301 GCA_964405625.1 uncultured Bryobacterales bacterium | reverse complement strand
ACCGCCGCGCCGACTTCGGCGTGGTGGGCGACGCCAAGCGGGCGCTCAAGAAGCTGAACGCGCGGCTGCGCGAGACAGCGGCTCAGAGCGCTGACGAGAACGCCCAGGCGCGCGCCAAGTGGCACAAGCAGGTCTTTAGCTGGAAGCGTGAGCACCCGTTTGAGTACGAGCCGACGCTCGATGAGATCAAGCCGCAGTTTTTGATGCAGCGGCTGGATCACTTCATGGGCGGCGAGGCGATCATGGCCGTGGACGTGGGCCAGCACCAGATGTGGGCGGCGCAGTGGGTGCGCTTCAACAAGCCGCGCCTGTGGCAGTCCTCCAGCGGCCTGGGCTCGATGGGCTTCGGCCTGCCGGCGGCGATGGGCGCCGCGGTGGCCAACCCGGACAAGACGGTGGTGGCGCTGTGCGGCGACGGCGGCTTTATGATGGCGATGCCGGAACTGGCCACCATCGCGGCCAACAACCTGCCCATCAAGCTGGTCATTATGAACAACGGCACCCTCGGCATGGTGCGCCAGTGGCAGGAGCTGTTCTACGGCGAGCGCTACAGCCAGGTGCAGATGTCCGACGGCTTCCCCGACATCCCGATGCTGGCGGCGGCGTTCGGCCTCAAGGGCACGACGGTCCGCAACCCGGCGGAGCTCGACGACAAGCTGCGCGAGGCGTTCGAGGAGCCGGGCCCGTTCGTGCTCAACATTCACGTCACCCCCAAGGAGTGCGTCTATCCCATGGTTCCGGCCGGCGGCGCGCTGGCGGACATGATTCTGGGGCCGCAAAAGCCGGTTCCGACCGGCGACTAAGCGCCGCAACAAGAACGAAAGGGAACCGTTGGAGAGACGAAAGCCATGGAACAACTGATTTCGCTGCTGGTGGAGAACCAGCCCGGCGCGCTGATGCGGGTGGCCGGCGTGCTGACCTCGCGCGGCTACAACATCGCCAGCCTGACGGTCGCCAAGACGCTCGACCCGACCCTGTCATCGATGACCATCGTGGTCGACGGCGTCAGCGAGGAGAACAAAGAGCTGCTGGTCAAGCAGATCACGCGGCTGGTCAACGTGATCAAGGCGGTGGATCTGACCGATTCGAAGGCGGTGCAGCGCGAGCTGGCGCTGATCAAGGTCAGCTCGGTGCGGCCGGACATGCGCTCGGCGCTCACCCGCGAGGCGGAGATCTTCCGCGCCCGGGTGGTCGATGTGGCGCCGACCCACTACACTCTGGAAGTCACCGGCTCGCCCGACAAGATCGATGCGCTGATCGACCTGCTGCATCACTACGGTGATGTGGAGATGATTCGCTCGGGTTCAATGGCGATCGCGCGCGAACCGAAGAACCAGTTGCCGACGCCGTTGTTCCGCATGGACGATGCCGAGCCAGTGGTGGAGAAGACGGCGGTCGATTCGAAGTAGGAATAGGAAGCTTTTGGGGGACCGGCGCCGGACGCCGGCCCCCGCATTTGTGCGGAAGGGAAGGAGAAGCAAGTTTTGGCGCTACCGATTTACTACGAACCCGACGGCGATCTCGCCGCCCTCGCCGGCAAGACCGTCGCCGTCATTGGCTATGGCAGCCAGGGTCACGCTCATTCGTTGAACCTCAAGGAAAGCGGCGTGGATGTCGTTGTGGGCCTGTACGAGGGCTCGAAGTCCTGGTCCAAGGCCGAGCAGGCCGGGCTGCGGGTGATGACGACCTCCGACGCGGCCAAAACGGCCGACGCGGTGATGATCCTCGTCGCCGACCATATTCAGTCCGACCTGTACAAGGAGCACATCGAGCCGAACCTCAAGCCCGGCGCGGCGCTGCTGTTCGCGCACGGCTTTAACGTGCACTTCGGCTTCATTGAGCCTCGCGCCGACATCGACGTGCTGATGGTCGCCCCCAAGGCGCCCGGCCACCGCGTCCGCGAGCTCTTTGAAGAAGGCATGGGCGTCCCCGGTCTGTTGGCCATCGCCCAGGATTCCACCGGCAACGCGAAGGCGCTGGGTCTGGCCTACGCCAAGGGCATCGGCTGTCTGAAGGCGGGCGTCATCGAGACCTCCTTCAAGGAAGAGACCGAGACGGACCTGTTCGGCGAGCAGGCGGTGCTGTGCGGCGGGACGGCGGAGCTGATCCGCGCCGGCTTCCAGACCCTGGTCGACGCCGGCTACGCGCCGGAGATGGCCTACTTCGAGTGCCTGCATGAGCTGAAGCTGATCGTCGACCTGATCCAGGAAGGCGGCTTGAACTACATGCGTTACTCGGTGTCGGACACGGCCGAGTACGGCGACTACACACGCGGGCCGCGCGTGGTGGACGACCACGTGCGCGCCAGCATGAAGCAGGTCCTGGCGGAGGTCCAGTCCGGGCAGTTCGCCCGCGAGTGGATGGAAGAGAACCGCGCCGGACGGCAGAAGTTCCTCGATACGCGTAAGGCCCAGCAGGACCAGCAGATTGAGGAAGTCGGCGCAAAGCTGCGCTCGATGATGCCGTTCCTGAAGCGGAAGAAGGAGATGCCGACGGCTTAGCGGTTGATTGCCAGACCGGACCTTGGGGATGCGTTCGCTGCGACTCGATTTGTTGAGCGGCGGGCGCATCCCCGGGATCTCGCCCGGCGCCGGCTTGGCTTTGAGCGAAGCTGCCTCGCAATGTCTCGCCAAGGCGGGCTTCGAGAACAGGGCGCGGTTCGAGCTGCGCGGAGACTGGTCCGAGTCGGCGGTCGAGATCGAATTTGACGCGCCGACGGTAGCGGTGGAGAGTTTCTGGGCTGATGAGCGCAAGCGGTCGAGTTCGGCGCCGAGGCGATTGGGGCGTTGCTGATCGAAGAGCTAACGCCTTGGACCATCGCCCGCCGGGCCCGCATCGGAACCGGTTTCGACTACTGGCTGGCTCGAAAAGGCGCCAGTCTGAGCCGCCTCCAGCAGGGCGGCATAAAGCTGGAGCTCTCTGGAATGTTTGAGGGTCCGGATCACAGGGTCGGTGCTAGAGTGAGAGCGAAGTTACAGCAAGCCCGGCGAACTCTCACGGACCTGGAAACCGTGGCGATTGTCGTCCGGTTTCGCTCGCCCCTCGTGGAGGCTCGCTTAGCATGGACCTGAACGAAGCACACGACAAGGCTATGGACCTGGCTGCCGAAGCGGATAGGGCCGGATTCGCGGCGGACCGGGCCCGCGAGCTCAAGCTGTTAGAGCAAGCGTACCAACTCGAGCGGCAGGTTGCGGACTCACTTGCCGAAACAGAAGGCGAGGAGCCCAGTCGGTCGATCATCCACCGGAGCGCCGCTTGGTTGGCGCTGCAAAGCGGTCGCCCCGATGAGGCTTGGCGACTC
>CAYOPA010000558.1:2705-3305 GCA_964405625.1 uncultured Bryobacterales bacterium | reverse complement strand
CGCGCCGAACCGCATCTTTTGTCCCCATATCGCGTTGCGAATCGCTGGCGACGTCCCTCGGTCGGAGTTGGTGAGAGATCCGGGCTAGCGAGCCGTCCCCAGCCATCCCTGCGTTGCGATCAAGCCCCCGCCAACTTCGGCGTCAACAGCCATGACAGCGTCGCTTGCGGCTGCGGCCCCCATCCCCGCAAGTGAAAACACGCCAACCCCGCCTTCTTCATCGGAATGGCGCCGCCTGGAGCGCCGGCCAGCAGGCAGACCAATTCCGTGAGCTGCGGGTCGTGCCCCACCAGCAACGTCTGCTCGACGTGGCGGTATCCGCGCAGCTCTTCCCATAGATCCAGAGGGCTCGAATACGGCAACAGCTTGTCGGTTTCTATCAGCGAATTCCGGAAGCCGAGCGCCTCGGCGGCCATGCGAGCTGTCTGGAGAGCCCGCACGTAAGGGCTGGTCAGGATCATTTCCGGAGCCATGCCGGTCTTGGCCGCCTGGGCCAGGACTTTGGCGAGCTTGCGGCGGCCCTCGTCCGTGAGCGCGCGCTGCGAATCGGCCTCGGCGCGGTCCTCGGCGATAGCGTGTCGCAGAATGTAGAGCTTCATC
>CAYOPA010000558.1:0-2695 GCA_964405625.1 uncultured Bryobacterales bacterium | reverse complement strand
TTAGCAATCCGCCGGGCTACAATTTCGGATTGAGCGCCTCCCGCCAGCGCCGCCGGACTCCCGCGCCCGATCCGCGCCCGCCGGCGCCGCAGCCTGCCTGGCTCGTGGCCCTGGTCGCCCTGGTCGTCTTCCTCCCCTCCATCCGCAACGGCTTCGTCAACTGGGACGACGACCGCAACTTCCTCGACAACCCGAGCCTTCGCGGCCTCGGCGCCGACAACATCGAGTGGGCGTTCTCGACTTTCCTGCTGGGCCACTACCACCCGCTGACGTGGCTTTCGCTAGAGCTCGACTACGCCTTGTGGGGACTGAACCCGGCCGGATTCCACCTCACCAACACGATCCTGCACGCCATGACGGCCGCCTGTATCTGTCTGTTGTTTACAGAGCTGATCCGGCTGGCGCGCCGGGAGGATCGGGCGACGGAGTCGACGATCTGGGGCGCTGCGGTCGGGGCGCTGCTGTTCGCCGTGCACCCGTTGCGAGTTGAGTCGGTGGCGTGGGCCAGCGAGCGTCGGGATGTGCTCTCGGGCCTGTTCTATGCGCTGACCGCGCTGCTCTACGTTCGCGGTCGCGTGAAGGCGGCTTTGGGAGCATTCGTCGCGGCGTTGCTTTCCAAAGTGATCGTCACCACTCTGCCCGTGGTGTTGTTGCTCGTCGATCTCTACCCGCTGCGTCGCAGGCCGGGGCTACGGCTGGCGCCATTTTTCGCACTTTCGCTGATTTTTGGACTGATCGGAGTCGGCCGTTATGAGGCCGGAGTGGCGGGGGTGGCGGCCAACATCGACCTGTACCCCGAGCTGAGGTTAATGCTGTCGCTGTGGGGGCTCTTTTTCTACCTTTGGAAGAGCGCGGCGCCGTTCGGGCTCTATCCGGTGGTCGTCCCCTCTGCCGATCCGCAAGCGACCGATGTCCGCTACTTGGTCGCCGCCGCCGTGGTCCTGACCCTGAGCGGGGCGGCGATTTGGCTGTGGAGGCGGGGGAAACCGTGGCTTGCCGCAGCGTGGGCGGCGTATGTCGTGACGCTGCTGCCGGTACTGTCGCTGCTGCGGCTGGACCGCCAGCAGGCCGTGGCGGACCACCATAGCTATCTCGCCACGCTGGGCTTCGCGGCGTTGGCCGGCGGCGGCTGGGCGGTCTGGCGCGAGCGCGACCGGCGAGCCGTGTGGGCGGCCGTCGCCGTCGTGGCGCTCCTGTCGGGTCTGACCGTCCGACAGATCGGCTTTTGGCGGGATTCCGAGACGCTCTGGCGGCGCACGGCGCTCGCCTTCCCCGAAGCGGCGGTGGCGCACAACAACCTCGGCCGAGCGCTCGCCGAGCAGGGCCGCGTCCCGGAGGCGATTGAATCCCTCCTGCGCGCCGTCGCCGTCGATCCCTCCTACGCGCACGCACGGTACAATCTCGGCTCGCTGCTGATGCAGACCGGGCGGCTGGCCGAAGCCGAGCAAGCCTTCCGCGCCGGCCTGGAGAGCGAGCCCCGGTTCGCGCAAGGCTGGAGCGACCTCGGCAACTGCCTGCTGCGCCAGGGGCGGGTGGAAGAGGCGATCGCCGCCTACGACCGCGCCCTGGAGGTCGATCCGGCCTACGCGGACGCCCGTCACAACCGCGGACTGGCGCTGGAGCTCCGGTAGCCCTGCTATCCTGACCCTCGATGACCCGCCGAGAGATCCTAGCCGCCTCCACCGCCCTGGCCGCAGCAGGCTGCGCCGGTTCCGGGCCTTCGCTTAATGCCCCGCCCTCGGAGACCGCCAAGACGCACAAGTGGAACCTCCGCTACGCCCCGCGCATGTCGCTGCTGGGCGACGCCTACTCAGTGGAGCAGCACCTGGAGATCTACGCCGACTACGGTTTTGAAGCCTTTGAGTACAACGGCCTGCCGCAAAACCACTCGCTCCAGGAGGCCGAGCGCATCCGAAGCAAAATGGACTCGTTGGGCATGGAGATGGGCGTCTTCGTCGTCAACTCCGGCGGCTGGAAGGGCGACGCGCTGGTCGATCGCAAGTTCCACGATGGTTTCCTGGCGGACGTGACGAAGGGGCTGGAATATCACAAGGTCATCCGCAACCGCTGGGCCACCGTCACCAGCGGCCTGTCAGTGGATTACCTTTCGCTGGAGCGCCAGACCGAGAACGTCATCGAGGGCCTGAAACGGGCCGCCGAGATCGTCGACGGCAGCGACTTGACGCTCGTCCTGGAGCCGCTGAACGTGCTGGTCAACCACGCCGGCTATCACGTGGTGACCTCCGATCACGCCGCCCGCATCATCGACGGCGTCGGCAGCCCGCACGTGAAGATCCTGTTCGACATCTACCACCAGCAGATCTCGGAAGGGAATCTCACCGACAATATCGACAAGCACTGGGACCGCATCGCGTACCTGCAAGTCGGCGACGTGCCCGGCCGCAAGGAGCCTGGCACGGGCGAAATCCGCTACGAGCACCTGTTTCGCCACGTCTACGAAAAGGGCTACGAGGGCATCCTGGGCATGGAGCACGGCCTGTCAGTGGACGGGCTTCCGGGCCTGGAGAAATGCTTCGAGGAGTATCGCAAGGCCGACACTTGGTCGTGACGACCCGTTGCGGCCTTTGGGCCGCAACGACGCGAAGCGCTGCCGTAGTGACTGTGTCGGGAAGTCAAGGAAAAAAAGAGCAGCTCGTCAGGGAGCGCAGCCGAGAGCGGGGACCCGCCAGGCGGC
>CAYOPA010000557.1:0-3326 GCA_964405625.1 uncultured Bryobacterales bacterium | reverse complement strand
TATCCGGCCGGTCTTTGTGGCGGTGGAATCCGTGATCGAGCGTAAGATGGAGGCCCTGGGTCTCTATCCGAGTCAAGTGTCCGGTCGGCATCGGGACGCCGTGGAAGCCTACGCGAGGCGATGGAGCCGAACGGAAGCTCGCGAGAGAGTATGGACGATCGGCCGAGCGCCCGTCCTCTAACCGCCTCGCAGGGTCTTGGCGATCAAAGGGGCGCCGGTCGAGTCCTTGACGAGCCAGCACGTGAAGTCCGCTAGCAGGTTGACTTCCGGCACGGAAAGCTGGATGAGATCGGACCAGCCGTTCTCAAACGCCGTCCGGTAGTTGGGGAAGCCCTGGAACGGAACCTTCCGCCCTGGCTGCCCGCTGTTCCCGTCAGCGACGAGCTTGGCGACTTCGGGCTGTAGGGCCGCCTCCCAATCGCTGGCGCGGTCGAGATATACCCAGCAGATGTTGACGGTCCCGCCGCCCTTCAGCCCCCACCATGGGTTGTGCACGAGCTCGAGAGCGGTTGCCGCGATTGCGGAACCCCATGGGCCATTCGAGCCATGGCCCGCGGCTTTCGCGCTCTGCAGGGCTTTCACAACTGTTGTGAAAGCCGCCGTCGCAAAAACCTGGTTGTTCGGAGTGGCGGGTTCTATCCGGTGAGTTGGCTGAACGCCGAAGAGCGGCGGAAGGCCGCCGTCCATGTCGCTGCTGCGCGGCGGATTCGTGGCTGGGTCCGAGGGGTCGTAGTCTAGGCTCAACTTGCGGCTTGCGTTGATGAACACGACGATGTTCTTGACACCGCGCAGAAGCAACGCGATCAAACCATAGTTCTCCAGGCTGCCGCCATCGCCGAACGTAAACATTCCGGCTTGGGGTCCGGTTGGGCTGGAGGCGGGCGGGACCGGCCAGTACTGCTCGCGGGGCGGCAGTTGGTCCAGATACTTGCGAAGCTGCGGAATTCCGGCCAGAATCGCGTCAATCTGTCCGTAGGCGGCGCTGCTGGTTCCGCTGGCGAACGCGAGCGAAAATGGTTGGGCGGGAGGTTGAACGGCGGCGCAGCCGATCGAACCGCCCAATGGAGCGCAGCCGGCGCCACTGGATGGCGGCCACAAGGAGGGAGCGTTCGATCCGTGCGCGAACGGCTCGATGAAGCCGCCTCCGACGGTTACGCTCGATCCTTGCTGGCTGTTGGGCGGGTCGAACAAAGTCAGCCGCTTCTGGCTTCCGACGTAAAGCGGCGAGTATTCGAAATGCACCAAGTTATCGACGCCCGCGCCTGGCCAAATCAAGGACGAATTGATTACGAGGTATGGCCGTTTCGCGTCGCCGGTTCGATCGCGGACCGTGACGAAGGTGGCGTCGCTCAGCGAAGGATTCCGGGAACGTATCTCGTCGACCGTCGTCTCGTCGAGGCTGAAATAGGCGGGTTTGCCGCCGAACAGCCCAAAGCGTTCCAGAAAAGTCTTGCCCACCGCGCGAATCCAAATCTCGTCGACTGGGACAATGTGGAGCGCCGCCTCGACGGACTCCCAAACGAGCCGGTGGACGAACTTTTCCGTCGCGGCGTGCGCCAGGCTATTCTTTTGGATCTGGCCAAGGTTGGCGGTCGTGATCCGATCGGGCGGCGTCTCCGGCCCAAGCAGTTCCGCGTCGTTCGCGGCTCCGCTGCTGTAGTAGGTGAATACCGTCGCCGCCCAGGATCCGCCCGAAACGCAGGAAATGTAGCCCGCGTCCGCGATCAGGCCCGAAAGGCACAGTCCGCGAAGCTGCCCCGCGGCCGCGGTCAAGGCGCGATTGCCGCCGCCAGAAAAACAGACTCCCGTCGACGGGGGCTTAGGGAGGACCCCGGCCTGCTGCTCGGGGTAGAGGAATCCATCCGCCTCGCTATCCCAAATACGGGTCAAGATCGGGGCGGCAGAGCCGGCGGGGGGCGTCGTGGCGTGATTCACGGGAGCTCTCTGGATGATTTCTGGCCGAGTGGGAGCGTTTCCCGCCCATAGGATAGCCGAAGACGGCGGAATTTCTGAACTGTTTTTTGACGAAAAGGCCAAGCTAAGTGGAAAACCCCATCCAATCTCAGCGCCAATCTGGAATCACGCTCGATTGCTGTAAACTCTTGGCGAGATCCGCGCGCCAGACGTCGTCTGGAACCGGGTGCGGGTAGCTGCGATGCGAGTGCTTATTCTCACCGCCGATTACGCTCCAGGCTCCTGGTCGGGAATCGGCGTGGCCGTCGCGCGGCAGGCGAAGACAATGGCCGCTCTCGGCGCCGAAGTTCTCGTGCTGGTTGCGGGGGCGGGCCGCGCGGCGCGCCATTCTTGGCGCGATAGGCCAGGACTGACAGTCCGGCCGCTGCCGGCGGACGCATTTCCAGTCGAGCCCGGGGCGTTTGATTGGGTTCACGTTCATTCGCTCTGCCTGACGGGCCTGGCGCTCGAATTGCGGCGGCGCTATGGCGTCAAGCTGGCTTATACGGTGCATACGCAGCCGTGGCGCGAGCTTCAAGGGTCTCCCCGCGCGGAGTTTTGGCGCCAGGCGCAATCCGCGCTCTTGTCGGCCAGCGACCATGTCGTCTTCTTGAGTGAGGCGGAGAGAGAGCTGGCCCGCCAATCGTTCGACCGGCAGCCGCGCCGCAGCAGCGTTCTCCCCAACGGAGTGCCGCGAGCTCCGGTGATCGAGACCGATTGGAACGAGGAGGGGCCGCTGGTCTTCGCGGGCAGGTTTGCGGAAAGCAAGGGGCTTCTGGTTCTCGAGACATGCTTGGCGCGGTTCGCGGACGGCCCCCCACGCCCCGTGGTCATCGCTGGCGGGCATGGCGACGAACGGGGCGCGCAAGCCGTGACGCGGATACAACGCGGCCTTGGCGTCCGCTGCCGAGTGGCGGGTTGGCTGTCGCGCCGCAAGCTGGATCGGCTATTCGGGCGGGCGTCGCTCGTGGTAACTCCGAGCCTTTACGAACCTTGCGGATTGGTAGCTTTGGAGGCGATGCGGATGGGCGCCCCTCTGCTCGCCTCAGGCGTTGGCGGATTGGCGGAGATCGTTCGCCAGGGCTCGGGCGGCCGAATCGTGCCTTCCTTCGACGCTGGCGCCTGGGCGGATGGCATTGCGGAATTGCTGTCCGACACCATGGCCTGCCGGCGCTTGCATCGGCAAGGCCCGCGCTACGTCGATCGCCATTATGGTTCCAAAGTTCTTGCGAAGAAACTCCTCGCCGAGGTGTATGATTGGTGAACGTCTCTCGGCGGATCTGGCCGCCGGGCGTTGCTCTCGACCTGATGGAAATGACGGGTCAAGTCGTTTTAATCACCGGCGGATCAAGAGGCATCGGCCGGGCGATCGC
>CAYOPA010000556.1:1277-3328 GCA_964405625.1 uncultured Bryobacterales bacterium | reverse complement strand
CCTCGTCACGAATCGCCTTGATCCAATAAGCTGCGGGACGACCGTCACGCATCGGGTTGCCCGTAATCGTAATTGCGGTGCCCGGATTGAAATCGCCTTTCCTGATACCGGCTCGAATCAATGTGCTCGGCCCTTCGGCCTCGAAGCCCCACGTCGTGATCGTTCCATCCTCGTTGATGACGTCGACGATCAGCCACGAGTGCGGATTCGTGTACTGAAACTCCTTGACGACCCCCTTCAGCGTCACGGTCTTTTGGTCGTCGAACATCGACCCGGAATGATGTGCCACTCCCGGCAATGCAAATATCGTGAGCAAGCTCGCGGATACGAGCAGTAGAACCTTTCTCATTGCAACCTACCTCTGCTCTTGTGGCTGTGTCTCTTCATCGTCGTCCTTCATCCAGGTGAACTCCGTAAATTGCGATCCACCTTCTTCTGTCTCGACGACGTTGTTGTTGGGGTTGCCCTTGCAGGCCCAGTGACGGATGCGCAGGGTCTTGTCCTCATTATCGATTCGGGTGAAGCTCTGGCGGGTATACCAGGGTTCGCGGAGCGCCGGCGGATCGTAAAGCCACAGGTGCGCGATGATTGTACGATCATCGATTCGCTCCCAGATCTCCACACCCTCGACCTCTTCCGTGTAAAAGCCCTGCGCCCTTTCGTACATGCCCGACATCAGTTGATTCGTATGGGTCACGAGCCGCTCGCCGTCCCAGAATCCGATCGAGTCGCCGTTCTCCGTCGGATACCGATCCTCTTCTGGAATATGTTCTCGCCCGTCGGTGTAAATGCGGCGAACGCTGTTGAATGCCTCCGCGACCATCGTGGTCTGGTACGGCGTCACGATGAATTCGCGCAGAAATGGCATGCTGTACCAGCGCGGGTATCCGGGAGGGATGCACTGGCTTAATGGATCGTATTCGACGGCGTTAGCGCGGCCCTCCACGGCTGCCATTGTCCTGGCGCGAAACTCGGGTGTGAACTCCGCCGTGGCCGGATATTCACCCTGAGGCGGACCATCCGGATCAAAAACCGTACCGCCCTTCGTCCGCGTGTACACGCCACGCCAGTCCGGGACGTTGCGCCACGTCAGCGGCTGCCCGCCATTGGCCTTCTTCTTAAGAGACTGATACAGCTCCCAAGCGGTGTCGTGCTGCAGGCCGAGCGCCCTCATCCGTTCAATTTCCTGGCTGTAGTCCTCCTCGGCATTCGCCAAGCCGATTACCGACAGGCCAAATAGCACCAGCACAAATCGCGTCATCGATTTCCTGCCCGACATAAAACCCCCGTTGCACCGCACTCGGTCGGAACGCCATCAGCGTTACAGTAACAGTTACAGTACTTGCAGATCTAGGGTGCGGACTATCCGCAGATCGCACGCTTTGTCCCGCCACCGCAAATCGTTCCCCGCCACGTATCATACACAAGCCAGCCGCGTTAGCGCCGTTTGAAAATCATGCAGGTCTCCGGTCTAATACCGATTCCCGGCGTGCACGGTCGACCGCCAATTCAGACAGCAATCTGCGTGATATTTTGAAGACTTTACCGGACGGTACGACCGAGGGCAGCTGCTCCGACGCGAACGGTATGTGCGAAGTAGCCGCCAGTAAATTGCCGGACCCGCGCTGGCGATCAGCGGCCGGCCCCGAAGTGATATATTTCGGTGACCCGATGTGCTCCTGGTGCTGGGGGATGTCCTCACAGCTAGAGCAACTGCACCATTGGTGCGCTGCGGTCGCCATGCCTTTTCGCCTTGTCATGGGGGGGCTACGGGCTGGTGGCGGCGACGCTTGGGATGAGCGTTTCACTAGCTTCCTCCGGCATCACTGGCATGAGGTTGCTCACTCCACGGGTCAGACGTTCAATAGCGGACTCCTCGACCTCGATTATTTCGACTATGACACGGAACCGGCATCCCGGGCAGTCGTGACCGCGAGACTTATGGGGGTCGCCGACGAGCTTGCTTACTTCGCCGGCGTGCAGCGCGGATTCTACGTCGACAACGAAGACCCGAAGCGGCCCGCCTTCCATGCAGCGAGATGCGGCGCATT
>CAYOPA010000556.1:0-1267 GCA_964405625.1 uncultured Bryobacterales bacterium | reverse complement strand
CGGCTTGATCCGGAGGCGTTCGTGCAACGTTTCAAAGGCGAGGATGCCCGGGAGGCGACGAAAGCCGACTTCGCCGCGAGCCGGGCGGCGGGTGTGCGCGGCTTTCCGACCATCGCACTCCGTCATGCCGGCGAGCTGTCGACGATCGCAACCGGCTTCGCCTTTTTCGAGGACATGCGCCGAAAGATCGATCGAAAAGTCGCTTCGAGCGGCTAATCCGAATCCCGTCAGTTGCCGAAAATCAGAAAGTTTCCGGCGTGGTATTGTCGATGTCCCGCAGGATTCTCCAGCGGCCGTCCTCACCCTTTTCCATGACCAGGACAACTCGTACGAAGCGTGCCTGATCACTTTCCGCCTGGGAACCTGTCAGCCGGATCCGGGCCAGGCAGGAATAGACGGCCCAAGTGCCATTAACCCTCACGTCGTCTGGCATCTGCGTAATATCTACTGGCGATTCCGAACCGCGCTCACGGTTGCGGGCAAGAATCGCCGCACGTCCGACGATCGGTGCCAGGCCGTCTGGATAGTAGATGGCCCCGTCGACATAGTAATCCTGCAGCGCTTCGTAATCGGCCGCTTCGACTGCCCTTTCCCAGCCTTGCATGGCATCAATGATCGCTTGCCGCTCCGCCTCGTTGGCAGTTGCCGCTGCTGTGCATAGCAGGGCGATAATGCAGCACACCAGCAAAACGTGCCTCATACAAATCGCTCCCGAGTCATTCTGTTGGAACCAGCGATCGGGCGATCGCCCGACCGTAATTCATCCATCCCGACTCCGACGTCGTCGAAAACCAAGCGACGACAACGTTGCGGGACGGTGACACATAAAGGCCCTGTCCGCGGGCACCACCTTTGTACATATCGCCGTCATCAAACACCACGTCCCACTGCCGAGAATTACAGCGACGCCCGGAGCTCGGGTCGTAGTTCCCCTGCGCCATCGCCGAATTCTTCAGGAGTTCCGGGCGGCAGCCCTTTTGTATCTTTTCAATCAGTGAGCGCGGGATGACTGGTTCGGTGGCGACGACCTCCCAGCTTGGCGTGTACAGCATCCCGTAGCGTGCCTTGTCCCGCAATCGGCTGGACACCATGCCGTAGATCGCAGCACCTCCCTCCAAATTGACGCCGACCTGGGCGTCGTCCTGTGGGTTGTTGCCCGAGCCGGTGTCGCCGCTGGTGACCGGGTCGATGGTCAGGAAGCCGCCCGAGACGAAGGCGGCGCCCGTATCTTCGTTGAAGTTCCCGCCGTTGGTCGTGCCCTGCAGGA
>CAYOPA010000555.1:0-3348 GCA_964405625.1 uncultured Bryobacterales bacterium | reverse complement strand
CGCCGAAGGGCCTCGACCTGGGGGTCGAGGCGGCAGGCGTTGGCGCCTGCGCCACGTCTCCGCCGCGGACCTGAGTGACATGCAAAGGCTCCAGACGCGAGGCTGCGCCTCGTCACAGCTTCTACTTAATCCCAATAACCATCGAGTCAGGGCCGACAAGGTGATGCTGGCTGGTGCGGCTGAAGCCGGCTTCACGCAGCCAATGTTGGCAGTCGGCGCCGGTGAAGTCGAAACCGCCTGGCGTCTCGATCAACATGTTCAGGCTCATCAGCAGGCCAAAGGCGTTGCGGGAGCGGTCGTCGTCGATAAGCGCCTCGTAGATGATGAAGGCGCCGCCCTCGGGAATTGCTTCGAACGCCTTGCCGATGAGCATGCGCTTGGTTTCCAGGTCCCAGTCATGCAGAATGTGGCCCATCGTCACCACGTCGGCCTTGGGAAGATCCTGATCGAAGAAGCTGCCGCTGCTGAAGCTCAACCGGTCCTGGACCCCTTGCTGCTCGACGTATTCCTCAAAGATGGGACCCACCTCGGGCAGGTCGAAACCCATGCCCGTGAGGTGCGGGTTGGCTTTGGCGATCTGCACGGCCAAATCGCCCTGCGCCGCGCCGACATCGACAAAACTCTTGTAGTCAGCCCAGGGCGCCTGTCGGGCGATCGCGATGTTGGAGCCGTGGGACAGTCCCGTCATGGCGTGCAGGAAACTCTTCAGTCGGGCCGGGTCGGCGTAGAGCGCCTCAAAGAAGGGGGTGTCGCCGGAGGCGGCTTCGTTCTGGAGCTTGCCGGTCCGCAGGGCTTTGGTGAGCGAGCCCCAGAAGGGGTAGAGACGCTGGTTGGCCATCTCCAGCATGCCCCCGATGTAGCTGGGCTTGTGCTTATCGAGGAAGAGGTCGGTTTCGGTCGCGTTGGAGTAGACGCCGTCGGTGCGCTCCAGGAAGCCCAGGGCGACAAGGGCGTCGAGGAAGTCGCGCGCCGAGCGGGGGTGCAAGCCCATGCGGCCCTGCAAGGTATTGAGGTCCTCGGGGTGTTTGGCGAGCTCGGTGAAGAGCTCAAGCTCGATCGCGCTGAGCAGAGTTTTGGAGGCCCAAAATCCGAAGCCCACTTGTATGATGTTTTCCGGAGAGAGGTTTTCGCCCATGGGTGTTTCCTAACGGGACCGCGCTCCATTATATGCGGACCGGAGGGACTACCGGGCGAAAAGCTGGCCGACCGGCGCCCGCCGTGGTAGTCTGAGCGCGGCTCTGCGAAGGAGGTTTCCAACTCGATGAACCGCTCCATCTCGATCTTCAAGGATCCGGCGCTGCTCAACCGAAGGCGAATGCTCCAGGGGGCCCCGGCCCTGTTCGCCGTTCCCGGCCTGTTCGCCGAACGGCTCCGCCTGACCCCGTCCCAGACGGAAGGACCTTCTATCCGGATAAGCTTCCGCTGGACCGCGACAACGATCTGATCGGGGTCGGCGACTCGACGACGCCCGCCGTCGGCCCGATCGCTCACGTCACCGGGCGCATCCTGACTCCATCGGGCGAGCCGGTCCGCAATGCCACGGTCGAGATCTGGCAGTGTGACTCAGCCGGCGTTTACCTGCACAGCGGCTCGAAGCGGCGGGAGCGGCTTGATCCTAATCTCCAGGGCTTCGGCCGATTCGAAACCGGCTCGACGGGCGAGTACCGCTTTCGTACCATCCGGCCGGTGGCCTACGAAAGCCGCACGCCGCATATCCACTTTGCCGTCAACCGCGGCGGCAAGAGGGTCCTGACCACGCAGCTTTACACTCAGGGTGAGCCGCTGAATCCCGTCGACGGCCCGCTCAAGAAGGTCACCGACTCCAAAGACCGGGCGCTCATCACCAAGGAGTACAAGCCCGTCCCAGGCTCGAAGATCGGCGAGCTGGCGGTCAGCTTCGACATCGTCATCGGCGTCACCCCCGAGGCCTGACCCCCTTGTGGCGCACGGCTGCGCCTCGCAACTAACTTGCCGCTCCCTTGGCGTCCGCCTGTGAAGCATCGATAATGGAGGGCATGCTTCGCGCCGCGATTCTGGCTTCAATGTTGGCTCTGCCAGCGTGGCCGCCCGCGAGCGCCGCTCCCAAAAGCGACTACTGGGCCTTTCAGAAGCCCCAAGCCCACCCTGTCCCCCAAAACCCATCCGCCTGGGTGCGGACGCCGGTGGACGCCTTTGTCCTCGAAAAGCTCAACGAAAAGGGCCTGACGCCCTCCGGCGAGCTCGACAAGCGGCGCTTGGTCCGGCGCCTTTATCTCGACCTGTGGGGTTTGCCGCCGACGCAGCAGCAGGTGCAAGCGTTTTTGGAAGACAGCTCGCCGCGGGCCTACGAAGAGCTTGTGGAGCGGTTAATGGCCTCGCCGCACTACGGCGAGCGCTGGGCCGAGAAGTGGCTCGACGTGGTGCGCCACGCCGATACGAACGGCTTTGAGGGCGATCGCATCCGGCCGCACGCTTGGCGCTACCGCGACTACGTCGCCCGGGCCTTCGCCGAGGACAAGCCCTACGACCGCTTCGTGCTGGAGCAGATTGCCGGCGACGAGCTGTTTCCAGGCGATCCCAACGCGCTGATCGCGACGGGCTTTTTGCGGGCCGGGCCGCGCCACGTGGTCAGCGGCAACACCGACAAGGAGATGCTGCGCCAGGAGCTGCTCACCGAGATGGCCGCCGGCGTCGGCTCGGCCTTTCTTGGTCTGACGGTGCAGTGCGCGCGCTGTCACGACCACAAGTTCGATCCCATCCTCCAGGCGGACTACTACAAGTTGCAAGCGTTTTTCGCGCCGGTCGAGCTCGAGGAGATCTCGATTGCGAGCGTGGACGAGACTCTCGCCCATGAGCAGGCCCTGGCCGCCCACGAGGCGCGGCTGAAGCCGATCCAAGACGCGCTGAAAGAGCTAGAAAAGCCCTGGCAGGAGAAGGCGTACGAGATCAGCAAGACGCAGCTTGAGCCGCGCCTGCTGGCCGCGCTCGAAAAGCCCGAAAAGCTGCGCAGCGAGGAAGAAGAGCAGCTCGCCGCCGACGCCAAGGCGCAAGCAAAGGTCCCCTGGTACGACCTGCTGAAAGTCATCCCCGACGACATCAAGGCCGAGCGGGCCGCCCTCCGGCGGCAAATGCACGCCATCGAGCTGGAACGTCCTGAGCCGCCGCGTGCCGCATTCGCGGTGCGCAACAACGCTGAGGAGCCGCCCGCGACCCACATTCTGGCCATCGGCGACCATCTGCACCCGCTCGACGAGGTCCAGGCGGGATTCCTGAGCGCGACTCCCGATTTTGGGCTGGAAGTTCCCCAAGGCGCCGACGGGCGCCGGTCCGCGCTGGCGCGTTGGCTCACGCATCCCGACCACCCGCTCA
>CAYOPA010000554.1:0-3352 GCA_964405625.1 uncultured Bryobacterales bacterium | reverse complement strand
ACAAAGCTCTCGCCGACCGCTGGGCCCAGGAGCTGGACCGGCACGGGGTGGCGAAGGCCGTGTTGATCGCCTCGGTCCCCAACGACGAAGAGAGCGCCGCGGCGGTCGTACGGGCCTATCCCGACCGGTTCCATGGCTACTTCCTGCTCAATCCGCTGGCTCCCGACGCCGTTGAGCGCGCCCGGCTGGCATGGGAAGACCTTGGCCTGCGCGGCCTGTGCCTGTTTCCGGCGATGCAGGGCTATTCCATCCAGGACGAGCGCGTGCAACCGCTGCTGGCGCTCGCCGCCGCGCCGGGCCGAGTTGTCTTCGTGCATTGCGGCGTGCTGTCGGTCGGCGTCCGCAACAAGCTCGGTCTGCCGTCGCGGTTTGACATGAGCTGCTCAAACCCAATCGACCTGCATCGGGTCGCCCTGGAGCACCCCAAGGTCAACTTCGTCGTGCCGCACTTCGGCGCGGGCTATTTCCGCGAGGCGCTGATGCTGGGCGACCTGTGCCCGAACGTCTACCTGGACACCTCGTCGAGCAATAACTGGCGCAAGTACCTGTCGCCGGAGCCGACGCTGGACGACGTTTTTCGGCAAGCCTTGGCGGTCTACGGCCCGGAGCGGCTGCTGTTCGGCAGCGACTCGTCGTTCTTCCCTCGCGGCTGGAATGCGGCGGTATTTGAGACGCAATCGGGCGTGCTGGCTGAGCTCGGAGCGACCGAGGAGACGGCCCGGGCGATTTTTGGCGGCAACCTCGCGCGCCTGCTGCGGTGAATTTCAGACCTCCGTGCGGCTTGCTCAGCGCGCCGGGGCGGGCGGTTGACTCACGTACTCGGCCACATCGCGGGCCGCTTTGGTCTCTACCCCCGGCTTGTCCAAGAAGCCCAAGTCCCGGAACCAGTCGATGAAGCGGGCCGGCCAAGTTCCCAGCGGGATGCCGCCGCGGTCGGTGATGCCTCCGCCGTGCCGGCCGTTGCCGTAAATGTGCATCTCGATGTTGGGGACCGCCTCGGCCAGCATGGCGGAGAAATACTCCATGGCCCATACGGCGTGGACCTGGTCGCCAGAGCCCGGCGTGGCGAGAAAAGCCGGCGGCGTATTGCGCGGGATGGGCGGCGCGGTGCGGTTTTTGGCAAACGGCGTCGGGCCGGGGTAAATGATGCCGACGAAGTCCGGCCGCGATGAGATCCCGGCGAGCGGGTCGCCGTCGCCGCTGTTCTTCTTGTCGAAGTCCACAAACTCGACGGCCGCGGGCGCCGAAAGCTCCGCTCCGGCTGAGAAGCCCATGATGCCGATCTTGTTGGGGTCGAAGCCGAGTTGCTCGGAGTAGGCCCGCACCAGCCGGATCGCCTGCAGGGCGTCGTGGACGGCGTCGGTGCGCGGCTCATAGCCGTCCACGCGCAGGCGGTTGCGCAGGATCACGGTGTTGACGCCGAAATTGTAGAAGTAGGGGACCAAGTCCGCGCCTTCGCCGCCCACCACCAGGGTGCGGTGGCCGCCGCCCGGCGCCACGATCACGACGGCGCCGGTGTTGCTGCGGGCGTCGGCTTTGTGGATCTCGATCGACGGGTTGTGGACGTTGACGATGTTGTTGATGCGTCCCGGCACGGTCTCGCTCATGGTGTACTTTTCCGGCTCGCGGACCCGCTCGGCGTTCAGTTGCGGCGAGCCCGGCCGATAGAGCGGCATCACGATCCCGCCGCGCACGATCGCTTGCGGGGCATAGGGCGCGCCCGTTTGCGGGCCGGCCGAGGGGATGTCGAGAGGCTCGGGCAGGGGCGGCAGGCCGGGTTGGGCCACGGCGAGCGAGGCCGTCCACAACAGCAGCCAGGGGAGCGGGCGGGTGAGATTCCTCGCGAACATCACCGAATACAGTAGCGCAACCGTCGGGCGCTCGTGCTAATTTAGCCTCGGACCGCATCGCGGGTTGGATCGACACATGGATTTCATCATCATTACCGGCGATCAGGCGATTTTTGAGGCGTCCTTCCCGCCGGCCACCGTCGTGCCCATGCCGGGGACGATGGTGGGCTCGGCCCAGGCGCAGGTCAACATGGTCGCCGCCTGCGTGGAAGGCGACGAAAGCTCGGTCATTGTGCCGGGCGTCGCCTATACGGCCGGGAACTATACCGTGCCGGGCGTGGGGACGCTGTCGATCGAGTCGCTGGCGTCGGATCAGGTCGCCGAAAAGGGGAACTCCGGCGGGACGGCCTTTATTTTGAAAGGCTCGCAATTCCGGGCCAAGTTCGAGGTGTCCATGCCGGCCACTGATGTCAGCTCGAGCGCGCCGGTGCCGGACTCGACCACGAGTTATTCCGGCAGCGGCAGCTTCGTGACGACGAACGCGGTATCTCAGGCGAGCTGAGTCTATTTCGTCTCGATCCGGAAGACTGCGCCGGCGTCGGAGCGACACGCGGAGAATCTGAGCCCGTCGGGATGGAACTCCAGGCTGAAAGCGTGCGCTCCCAACTCGCCGGCATGCGCGATTCGACGGCCCGTCTCAAAATCCCAAAGGTCTAGCGCGCCGACGCCCAACGAGCCGACCAGCAGGAGGCGGCCGTCGGGAGAGAAACAGAGCTCGGAAGCAGCCTCATTGTTGTGGTCTTGCGGTGACCCAAGCTCACGAATCCTGTCCAGTGTCTCCAGATCATAGACGGCCAGGCGTGTTCCCAGGTCAATGACGATCCGCGGAGCGGAAGGGTGACAAGCCAGAGCGACGCCGTCTGACAGGCCCAGGCGCCGCGCGGCGCCGGCGGGCTGATCAACTCGATTCACAGCCACGTCGAAGGCCATATCGCGAGCCGCGACCCAACGGCCGTCGGAGCTGAAACTCAATGCTTCGGAAGGTGTATCGCCATCGATTACGGTGGCGATGAGCGCTCCCGACATAGCGTCCCACAACTCGACTTTGCCTCTGTCGTTAGCAGCGGCGATGAGGCGGCCCGAGCGGTCACCGGCCAAAGCCGTAACGGATCCTGGATTAAAGCTTGCAATCAGCTCAAAATCCTCGATCCGGCGGACCTCAACGCGTTCTCCGGCGGGACGATCGCGAGCCGGGTAGGCGAGATGGCCCTGGCCCACGCGCCGCATGGGCAGCGCGTCGACCGGTTCCTCGAACCGCCAGATCTCGTCCCCTGTCTCCAGGTCGGCCAGCGAGAAGTCGGTCCCCTCGGCCGTGCTTTCGGCCATCAGGACGTGGTCGCCCGAGCCAACGAAGAATACCTGACCGATGTCGGCCAGCGCGTGGGTCTGTTCGATTTCAATCGCCATTGCAATATGCGCTCTAGCAGCCCGTCCGAATATCAATCTACCGATTCGGGCGTATGCCTGGCGCGGACCCAGGCTCGAACCTGAAATCGTCTCGG
>CAYOPA010000553.1:0-3358 GCA_964405625.1 uncultured Bryobacterales bacterium | reverse complement strand
CGGGGCGCCTCCTTCCTGGGCCCAGGACCAGGTTACGACCGTCAAAGCCAAGCACCCTGTCATCAACGCTTTACGGATCATCCGCAGCCTCCTTCCAAAAAAGGAAATCGGCCTCAGATTAGCACAGGGCCGCCAAAGCGCCAGTGAAATCTTGTCCGGGCGCGGCGTCTGGTGCGAAAGCGCACGCCACGCCGTTGGAGCTAGAGGTACTTCGCGGTCAGCCACTCGGTGAGCTCGCGAAACGCCGCCTGCGGCGTGTCGGCGTAGCGAAACAGATCCAGGTCCTCGGGGCTGATGGTTCCATACTCCACCAGCGCTTCCAGGTTCATGACCTTCTCCCAATAGTCCCGGCCGTAGATGATGACGAGCACCTGCTTGCGCAGCTTCTGGGTCTGGACGAGCGTGAGAACCTCCATCAGCTCATCAAGCGTGCCGAAGCCGCCGGGGAACACGATCAGCGCCTTGCCTAGGTAGGCAAACCACAGCTTGCGCATGAAGAAGTAGTGGAAGTCGAACGACAGGTCCGGCGTGATATAGGGATTGGGAACCTGTTCAAACGGCAAGCTGATGTTGAAGCCCACTGACTCCGCGCCGGCCTCATGCGCCCCCCGGTTGGCGGCCTCCATGATGCCCGGCCCGCCGCCGGAGCAGATGAAGAACGGCGGCCCCGCCTCGCGGTTCTCATTCGCCCAGGTCGCCAGCAGGAAGGCCAGCTCGCGAGCCTCCTCGTAGTACTTCGAGCCCTTCAAAGCGACTTCGGCCAGCTTCTTGTCCTGGGGCGTCTGGGCCTGCTCCAACATCATCTCGGCCTCTTTTCGCTCTCGAAAGCGCGCCGAGCCGAAGAAGACGATGGTGTTGTGGACGCCGTGCCGCTCCAGCCGGGCGCGCGGCTCGAGATACTCGGAGAGGATGCGAATGGTGCGGGCTTGCGGGCTGTTGAGGAACTCCGGGTTGCGGTAGGCTTTTTCCGGGTAGTGGGGTTTGTCCGACATGGTCCTGGGATGATAGCGCGTGACGGAGGATCGGAGCTGTTTGACCAGGGGCTCGAAGCCTTTCAGCAGGGACGCTACTTCGAAGCCCACGAGCTTTGGGAAGAGCTATGGACGCCGTTGGAGGGGCCGGAGCGGCGGCGCTTGCAGGGGTTGATCCATTTCGCGGTCGGGCTCCACCACCGCGAGCGAAATAACCGCGTCGGCGCCGTGCGGCAGTTGCGCAAGGGCTTGGCCAAGACGGCCGACTGCCCGGCTGGATGGCGGGGGGTGCATGTGGCGAAGCTGCGCCAGGAGATGCAGCGGGCGCTGGCGGCTCTGGAGCTGCTCGGCGTCAAGCTGTAAACCGGGCCCGCTGTTGTCCCAACATCGATTGTAGTCAGTAGCGATGGACCGTGGTGCGCCTAAGCGCTTTGTTGTCAATGCCTGTGGCCTGGCGCTCGGGGGAATTCGAGTTAGAGAGCGGTAGGCGGCGTGCTGCAGCGACGGGTGCGCGCCGGCCGGTATCGGGTTCACCCACCGAAGATCGGAGGGCTGGGCGCCCAGGGTCGCCGCCGGCAGGAGAAGAGCCGCAAGGAAACGCATGGGAGCCGATTGTACGGCCGGGAGACTGTACAGCGGAGAGGCTTTTCGGCGGACCTGGCTTACAATAGCGGGCGAGGAGCGATTCTCGATATGACCGACCGACTCACCAAGACCCTTCAGGGCCGCGTCACGCGCCGCGGCCTGTTCGAGCAAGGCGGCATCGCCGCCCTGCTTGGCGCGAGCAGCGCCGCCTTGCCCGAGCGCGCCGAAGGGGCGTTGCAGATCGGCCCCAATCTCTACGAGTCGATCGGCGTGCGGCCGGTCATCAACGCCAAAGGCACCTTCACCATCATGAGCGGCTCGTTGAGCCTGCCCGAAGTCAAGCAGGCCATGATGGAGGCGTCCAAGCACTACGTCCACATCGACGAGCTGATGGACGCGGTGGGCAAGCGCATCGCCGAGTTGGCCAAGTGCGAGTCAGCCATCGTGACCTGCGGCTGCGCTTCGGCGCTGGTGCATGCCACCTCGGCCTGTATCGCCGGCGGCAACCCGGAGCTGATGCAGCGCCTGCCGGACCTCACCGGCATGAAGGACGAGGTGATCTGCCCGATCTGGTCGCGCAACGTCTATGACCACGCCATCCGGATGCTGGGCGTGAAGATGATCGACGTTCGCAACCTGGACGAGATGCGGGCGGCGCTCGGACCCAAGACCGCCATGGTGTCGGTGATGGCCAACAACTCGGACACGGGGCCGTTCGGGCTGGAGGCGGTGACGAAGCTGGCGCACGAGTTCGGCGTCCCGGTGATCGTTGACGCCGCCGCCGAGGACTTCACGCCGCACGTCCACTTCGACCGCGGCGCCGACTTGGTGGCCTACTCCGGCGGCAAGGCGCTGCGCGGGCCGCAGTCAGCGGGCGTGCTGCTGGGCCGCAAGGATCTCATCCGAGCCGCCTGGATGAATTCCTCGCCGCACCACGCCTTCGGCCGGCCGATGAAGATCGGCAAGGAAGACATCATGGGCATGCTGGCGGCCGTGGAGATGTGGTTCAAACGCGACCACGCCGCCGAACGGCTCACTTGGCGCTCCTGGCTGGATGAGATCGCGGTGAGCGTCAAGCGCGTCAACGGCGTGACCACCGAGGTGCTCGAGCCGCGCGGGCTCTCCAACAATACGCCGCGGCTGGAAATCCGCTGGAACGGCGACAAGCTCGGCCTCTATGGCGAGCATCTCAACAAGATGTTTTGGGACGGCGAACCCCGCATCATCCTGGGCGGCGCGTCGGGCAACCCGCGCCAAGGCGGCCAGTCCACGGCCACGATTGTGCCTTGGATGATGGAGCCGACCGACGCCAAGCCGATCGCCGACGCGCTCTACAAAGTCCTGTCGAACCCGCCGGCCGCGCCGAAGCTCTCCAAGGCCAAGCCGGTGGAGGCCGCCGGGCTGTGGAATGTGAGCTTGGACTTTGTGCTCCAGCCAGGGACCGCGCACCGCGTCACTCTCGAGCAGAAGGGCGACGAGCTCGTCGGCATGCACTTCGGCGACCGCACCCAGGGCGAGGTTCGCGGCTGGGTGGAAGGCGAGACCGTGCACTTCGCAAGCCGGCACCGCTGGGAAGGCGGTTCGTTTGGATTTGACTTCCAGGGTAAGCTGTCCGGCGAGACCATCACCGGCGAAGTGGACATGGGCGAGTACTTCACGGCGCCGTTCACGGCCAAGCGGCACGAATACGGCGGCCGCCGCCAAGCGCAGCGTCCGCAAAAGAACGTGTAGCGACGAGCTTCGACATTTCACTCAGGTCCGCCGCGGAGACGTGGCGCAGGCGCCCACGCCTGCCGCCTCGA
>CAYOPA010000552.1:0-3361 GCA_964405625.1 uncultured Bryobacterales bacterium | reverse complement strand
GCGTTGGTGGCGTAACTCAGATCAACCAGCCTCCGGTGAACCCGGGGCGGTTCAAGTGGTCCGGTTGCTTGGATAAGAAACCACGGTCATTCCGAGTCTCATCCGCTTTTTGGCGCTTGATCGAGCGTGCCGCCGATTCAGTGGAGGCTTCGATCGTGTTGATTGATCTGGGGCCAAACCTCGGCGCTTTGAACCGAGCCGCGTTGATTGCCGCTGATCACGTCGTGTTTCCTCTCGCTCCCGACCTATTCTCGCTGCTGGGGTTGAAGAATCTTGGCCCGACGCTGCGAGCCTGGAGGGAAGATTGGCGGGAGCGGCTCGAAAGGAATCCAGACCCTTCGATCTCGCTGCCGCGGGGCCTCATGAAGCCCGCTGGGTATGTGCTGCTGCAGCACTCCATCCGGTACGATCGGTCGACGCGAGCTTACGAAAAATGGATGAACAGCATTCCCTCGACTTACCGCGAATCGGTACTTGGGGAGGCGCCGACTGATATCCCAATAGCCGATGATCCGTACGCCTTGGCTTTACTCAAGCACTACCGAACTTTGATGCCGCTCGCCCACGATGCCCGCAAGCCGATCTTCCACCTAACCGCGGCCGATGGCGCTACCGGATCACACTACACCGCGGCGCGCAACGCTCGCGATGACTTCGAAAGGCTCGCGCTGCGTATCGAAGCGGCCATCGGCTTTGGTCAGGCTCCGTAGCCGACGGATGGCCTACCGCGTCATTTGCAAATACCACAGCAACGACACCAGTCCAACCGCGACCACAAACGCCACGGCCGCCTGCGTCCTGGTATACCGGCCCTTCTTGCGCGGCGGGGGCGCCACTACAGAGCCTTATCAATGGCGCCGGTCAGATCGCTCGACAGCGGCTCGACGCCCGGCTCGAAGCGGCGGATGACCTTGCCGTCCTTGCCGACCAAGTACTTCGTGAAGTTCCACGGCACTTCCTCGCCGCCGGCAGTCAGGAACTGGTACAGCGGGTGCTTGTCGCCGCCCTTCACCGAGATCTTCGAAAACATCGGGAAGCTCACGCCGTAGTTGCGCTTGCAGAAGGTCTGGATCTCATCGTCCGAGCCCGGCTCCTGCGAGCCGAAGTTGTTGGCCGGAAAGCCCATCACCACCAAGCCCTTGCCCGCGTACTTCTCGTGCAATTTTTGCAGCCCCTCGTACTGCGGGGTGTAGCCGCAGCGACTGGCCACATTGACCACCAGCAGCACCTTGCCCTGGTAGTCGCTGAGCGAAACCGTGTCGCCCTTGAGGGTCTTCATCTGAAATTCGTGAATGGAGGAGGCGGCAAAGGCGTTCATGGCGATCAGGGCTCCCAGGCAAAGGGCAATGGTTGGAATGCGCATGGGACGTAGTATAGCGACGGTCAACCCCCAGCAACGGTCAGGGCGCCGTCACGGCCCGCACGGCAGCGTCAATCCCCGCCTACTGTCCCGGCCGGTCGCGGTTGCAATGTGCCTGGAGTGCCGTAGCGGCCCGATGGCCTTGGGAATACGGTCGAGGGCGTCCCCAACCCGAATCCGGGCTTCCACGGTCTCGCTGATCCGAAGTTTCACAACTGCGTGACCAGTTGTTCCTGAGTTCTCCACTCACGTACCAGTCGCCGCGGGCGAGGCTGACGTTTCAATTCAACGATCGCTTGCAGCGGTTTTTCAGCTGGCAATACTATGAAGATAGCGAGCGCTTCACCGGTTTGCAGAATTATCACGCCAACACTGGGTATTCCAGTTTCCGATGGTCGTTTTGACCGGGGCGGCCTAACGCCATGACCGCGCGCGAGCTGCCGCCGGCGGCAGCCTTACTCGATGCCGCGCGCCGCGCCCATGACGACGGAGGGTTCTTTCGAGGCGGATCTCGTAGTTGACCGGCCGCTACAGTTTTCGCACCCAGATGTTGCGGAATCGCAGCGCTGTTTCCGCCACATCGCGGTGAATGTGGTCCTGCAACAGGATCGGTCCGGGCGCGCAGAGGTCAACCGGTCCTTTCAGCCCGCCGGGAGTGGGGCCGGAGAGCTCAAAATGGTCCTGCACCAGCACTCCGTTGTGCAAGATCGTCATCGTCGCCGGGGCGATCACCTGCCCGCCAAAGCACTTCGGCGCGTGAAAGATGATGTCGTAGCTCTGCCACTGCTCCGGCGGCCGACTGGCGTTCACCAGCGGCGCGGACTGCAAATAGATCGCCGCCGCCGAGCCATTCGGGTACGTCGGGTTGTTGTAGGAGTCGAGCACCTGCACCTCATAACGCCCCTGCACGTAGACGCCGGAGTTACCCCGCGCCTGCCCCGTGGCCTCGGCCTGGTCCGGCGTCGCGAATTCAATGTGAATTTGCGCACTGCCGAAAGTCTCCTCCGTCAGCATGTTGCCGGAACCCGTCTTACAGACGATCTCGCCGTTCTCCACGGCCCACTTGGCCGCCGACCCTTCAACCTGTCGCCAGCCGTCCAGATTGCGGCCGTCAAACAGAACCACCGCGTCCGACGGCGCCTCGCCCGGTCCCCCGGGATTGACGGCCGTGGGTTGCGGCGGCTCGGCGGCGGTCATCGCAACGGTGAACACGGCGGCTAGTGCAAGAATCCTCATCGCGCGGATCGTACCATAAGAGTTGGAGGCGTGGAGAATGAGTTTTTTCGGGAGAGCGCTGGTGCTAGCATCAGCGCTGATCATGAGCCTGTGGGGTTGTAGCGGCGACAAGACGGCCCGGATCGAGGAGATGTACGCCGGCTATAAGAAGGACTTTCCCCAAGTGGAGGGCGTCACGGCTCGCGAGCTTCTGGATACACGGGATGAGCTTGTCTTGGTGGATGTGCGGACCGCGGAAGAGCAGGCCGTCTCGATGATCCCCGGCGCCATCTCGCGCGACGATTTTGACGCCGACCGCGCACGCTTCGCCGGCTCCCGCATCGTCGCCTACTGCACCATCGGCGCTCGCAGCGGAGAGTTCGCCGCCGAGCTCCAAGAGCAGGGCTGGAAGGTACGCAACCTGGAGGGCAGCATCCTGGCTTGGACGCACGCCGGCGGCGAGCTCGTCGGCCCCGACGGACCAACCAACAAGGTACACGTCCACGGCCGCCGCTGGAACCTCGCCGCCGACGGTTACGAGGCCGTCTGGTAAACAAGCCGGCCTTGTGTGGCGCACGGCTTCGCCGTGCAGTCGGGCCTGCGGCCCGACCCCGGAGTTTCCACATTCAGTCTGGCTGGCGCCGGCGGCGGGTGGCGCGGGCTTGGCCGACATTCTAAGGCAATGTGGCGCTCGGCTCCAGGCGAGCCGCGTCGTCGCGTATCGACGACGTTCCTGCGATCCCACGCAAGCGCGTCATGAGCGGCGGCTCATCGCCGAAGGGCCTC
>CAYOPA010000551.1:0-3370 GCA_964405625.1 uncultured Bryobacterales bacterium | reverse complement strand
CGGGGCGCCCAATGGCGCCCTTGCTGGATCTGACCGCGCGGCAGCAGGCTGATCTCGCCGCGCGCGCGGACCAGCAGCAGCGGCTCGTGACGCAGATGCTGCCGGACCCCGCCGAGGCCGCCGCCCGGGAGCGCGGCGAGCGACTGCCGATTGCGATTGTCTTGGGCCTGCTGTTCGTTGGCCTGGGCGCGCTGGCCTGGACGCGCCTGGATGCGCCCATGGGGCGACGGTTGATCGCCGTTGCGTCATTCCTGGTCGTTTATGCCGGGTTCTTTTGGCTCTTCGGGTTGGGTTACTCGCTCAGCGCCGTGGTGAAAGAGGAGTACCTGAACAACTTCTTCCTGCGGAATTTTGGCGCCGCGGCGGTGGGGTTCGCGGCCGCCGGGTTGTGGGCTCGCCGCAGCCTGCTTTGGCTGGGGTTGCTGTTGCAGTGTCTGATCCTGTTGCGGGTGACCTGGGCGTACGGCGACTCCGGGCTGTTCTTGCAGACCTACCTGCCTGATCTGGATGTTTCGTTTCGGACGTATTTGGACCTGCTGGCGATCTTCGCCGTTGGCCTGGCCGCCTGCATCGGCGCCGCCATCCGCAGGCTGACGGCGCGGCCCGTCCGTGAGTAGCCCCGTGGCGAGGGCCTCGACCTGGGGGTCGAGGCGGCAGGCGTAGGCGCCTGCGCCACCGGGTCCGAGATCTCGGGCGTCAGTCCAGCGCCAACACCCGCGCCGGATTCCCCACCAGCAACTGCTCGATCTCCTTGGCAAAAAAACCCGCCGCGCGCAGCATCGGCACAAACTCTTCGATCAAGTACCCATAGCCGCGATACTTCGAAGCGCCTTCGGGACCGGGGCGGTACCAGCCGGCGTCCTGCGAGATCAGCGTGCGGCCCATCTGTCCGGCGTCCGCCAACGCCTTGACCGCCTCCAGGTGACGCCTGGCGCTGTTCGGCCCGATGCCGTCCAGGGAAACCCAGACGCCGTCCTTCGCCAACTGGATGCGCTGGGCGTGGTCGGCTTCATTCTGTGCGTGGACCCACACAAAACGCTCTTCCGGCAATCCGGCCGCGCGGATGATCGCCAGCTCTTCCAGCGCCGGGGCCGCCGGGCCGGTGTGCGCCAGGACCGGCAGACCGCTCTGCTTGCCCGCCAGCGCCGCCACCCGCACCAGCTTGCGCTCAATCTCCGGCAGGGGCGTGCTTCGGTTGACGCCGGTTTTGATGATTCCCGGTCTAACCTTGTGCGGTCCGACGCCGTCGCTAATCTCGCGCAGGTAGCGCTCCGCCAGCTTTTCCGCCGGCTCGTCGAAGGCGTATCGCGGGATGAAGCGCTGATCGGCGGCGCCGTAAATCCCCGTCGCGCCGATGATGTGGATGTCCGCCCGCTCGGAGAGGATGCGGAGGGCCTCCAGGTCGCGGCCGATGTGCAGCGGCGTCGGCTCCACCAGCGTCAGCACGCCCATCTCGCGAACGGCCCGCAGGTGCGGGAGGCAAGCCTCCACGGCGGCGGCGCGGTCGTAGTCCTCGGCGCGCTGCTCGGCCATGTCGCGCAGGTCGGTGATCACGTGCTCGTGCATCAGGGTCTGGCCGAGCTGGGCGACCGGGACCGGGCCGCGCACGGTCATGGCGTGGGGGCCGGTCTGCTGGGCCGCCAGCGGTGCGGCGAGTGCGGTCAGAAACGTCCGTCGATCGAGCATGCGCCCCTGAGTGTATATGCTGGAAGTCCGTGATGGAACAGCTTGGCCTCAGCTTCGGCGCCCAGCAGCGCACCTTCTCGGTCTCCGAGCTGACGGCCGTGGTGCGCGGGCTGCTGGAGGATGTCTTCGACAATGTGTGGGTCTCGGGCGAGGTCTCCAACGCTCGTCGCGCGCCCAGCGGACACTACTACTTCGTGCTCAAGGACGAGCAGGCGCAGCTTAAGTGCGTCTGCTTCCGCCAGCACGCCATGTACCTGAAGGTAAAGCCGCAGGACGGCCTGGAAGTGCTGTGCCGCGGGCGGATCGGCGTCTACGAGGCGCGCGGCGAGTACCAGCTCTACGTCGAAGCGATCCAGCCCCAGGGCTACGGCGCTTTGCAGCTTGCCTTTGAGCAGCTCAAGAAGAAGCTGGCCGCCGAGGGCCTGTTTGACGAGGAGCGCAAGCGCCCGCTGCCGCGCTTTCCCAAGAAGATCGGCATTGTGACCTCGCCGGGAGGGGCGGTGATCGCGGACATGGTGCGCGTGCTGGAGAGACGCTGGCCGGGGCTGCACATCCGTCTGTACCCGGCGCAGGTGCAGGGCGAAGCGGCGGCGGGCGAGATCGTGCGCGGCCTGCGCTACTTCAGCGAGAGCGGCTGGCCGGACGTGGTGATTGTGGGACGCGGCGGCGGCTCGATGGAGGACCTGTGGGCCTTCAACGAGGAGGCGGTGGCGCGGGCGATTGTGGAGTCGGCAGTCCCGGTGGTTTCGGCGGTGGGCCATCAGACGGACTTTACGATCGCGGACTTCGTGGCGGACCTGCGCGCGCCGACGCCCTCGGCCGCCGCCGAGCTGGTCGCGCCGGATAAGGCCGAGCTGGCGGCGGCGCTGCGCGGCCTGGAGCAGCGCTCAATGCAGGCGGTCGCCTACCGCATCGCCCGGCTGGAGAAACGGCTGCTGGAGGCGGGCGTGGAGCGTCCGGCGGCGCTGTTGCGGCGGCGTCTGCGCGACTTATGGCAGCGCAATGACGAGCTGGACCTGCGCGCCCGCGAGCGGATCGTGAGCCTGCTGCGGCGGGCGGAGACGCGTCTGCGTGATCGGCAACACCGGCTGGCGGAGCTTGATTTGCGGGTGCAGCTTACGCGGAGGCGGCTACGGCTGGAGGGCTTGCGACAGCGCCTGGCGCCGGCGATTACGCAGCGCCTGGAGCGCGCGGGGCGCCGGTTGGAGGTGCTGGACCGGGAGTTGCGGTCGCTGAGCCCGGTGGCGATCCTGGAGCGGGGCTATGCGATCGTGACCACGCCGGAAGGGGCGGTGGTGCATGACGCCGGCCTCGTGGCGGTAGGCGATGAGCTGGCGGTGCGGCTGCACCGCGGCCGGCTGGATGTCCAAGTCAAGAACACAACCCCAACCTGAGCCGGCCCTTTTTGTGGCGCACGGCTGCGCCGTGCAGTCGGGCCTGCGGCCCGACCAGAGTGTGGAGAGATCCGAGGCCGAGCGTGAAACGGCGGTTGTGATGATGTGAGGGTGCGCGCAGCCGATGCCGAGGCGACGCGGGAGGCGTGACGCCTGATTCGACCAATCGCTTTGCGGGTTAAATTCGGGCTGCGGAAGCTGTGAAGCTTTCCATCGGCGGGGGCCGCTGCGGAGCTGGCCGCCCTCAGCCGCGGCCTGCGAAAACTGTGCCGGGCTCGCCGCGGACGGCT
>CAYOPA010000550.1:0-3375 GCA_964405625.1 uncultured Bryobacterales bacterium | reverse complement strand
TGGGCAAGTCTTCGCCGGGACATCCCAGCGGCGCCGCCACGTCGTAGTAGCCGGTGGCCAGCACCACCTTGCGGGCGGTACAGACAAGCCGCTCGCCGCTGCTTCGGGTGGTGTGGACGACAAAGGCGCCGTCCTCGCCGCGCACGTCGTCCACGCGCTCGTACTGCCTTATTCTCAGATCGTAGTGTTTGGCGACGCGGCGATAGTATTTCAGCGCCTCGGTGCGGTTGGGCTTGTCGCGCACCGAGGTCATCGGGATGTCGCCGATCTCCAGCAACTCCGGCGTCGTGAAGAAGACGAGGTTCGTGGGGTAGTGGTACAGCGAGTTGACCAGGCAACCCTTCTCGATGGCGACCGCGCTGAGGCCGAGGCGGCCGGCCTCGATGGCGCAAGCCAGACCGGTCGGGCCGGCGCCGACCACAGCCACGTCGTAGTTGTTGGATGCTGAGCTTGGCAAGCCCCCATTATTTCAGGCGGCGCGCCTTCGTCTCACACCTTAACTTCCCAGCCCTCCCGCACCTCGGACTCCTCGGTGGCTCGCCGCAGCCCTTGCAGGGCCAGCTCAAAGCGGTCGCGGATGCCGGTTTTCTCAAAAATGTGCATCAGGTGGATCTTGACCGTGCCCGTCGCGATCCCGAGCGTCTCGGCGATCTCGCGGTTTTTCAGTCCCTTGGAGACCAATGCGGCGACCTCGCGCTCGCGGGGCGTCAGCGGCCGGCTGCGCGCGCGTTCCGGCGCCTCGTCGCGGGATTCGTAGACGCCCTCGGTCCACAGCTTGCCGCCGGAGACCGCCCGCAAGCAGTGCACCAGCGCCTGCGGTTGGATAGTTTTCTTCATCACCCCGCTGGCGCCGGCCTGGATGGAGCGAAAGCTCTCGATGTCGGAGATC
The DNA here is from genome assembly GCA_964405625.1 of uncultured Bryobacterales bacterium. Classification (GTDB taxonomy): domain Bacteria; phylum Acidobacteriota; class Terriglobia; order Bryobacterales; family UBA6623; genus RI-231. Next base: position 2,486 of record CAYOPA010000550.1, on the reverse strand, counting down.
TGCGATCCCCAAACCACGGCGCGCGAGGTTTGCCGGCGGGCGCGCAGCTCGGCCAGGGCCTCCAGCAGCGGGTGCATGCCGAAGCTGCGGTCCAGGATCACAATGTCCGGGTGCTTGCGAGACGTGATCTCCACGGCCTGATCGAGATCGCTGCACGCGGCGACGAGCTTGATATCCTCGCTGCGGTCCAGCAGCGCCCTGAGACCTTCTTGAACGACCGGCTGTGGATCACAAAGGCAGACTGAGATCATCCCGACAAACCCTCCGTGCGACGCACTTGCATCGCGTCCCGACAAGTTCATCGTCGGAGCGGAGGAAATTCTTCATAGAGCGCCGCAAGGCGCTCTCAGCGATAGGCGCGCGTGATCCACTCCGCGGCCAGACAGGGCTTGGCTCCGCCGCGTTCGGCTTCGACCACAACGCCCCAGGTCAGTTGCAGGCCGCCGTCAAATTCATCGAGGCTATTCAGCGTAAATCTGGCCCGCAGCCTGGCGCCGCTCGGAACGGGCGCGGGGAACCGGACGCGGTTGAGGCCGTAGTTGACGCCCATTCGAAAGTCGCCGTCGAGCTCGAAAGCGTCGCGGGAGAGCGTTGTCAGCAGCGCCAACGTCAGGAAGCCGTGGGCAATGGTCGTCCCGTAGGGCGACTCGGCGCCGGCGCGAACGGCGTCCAGGTGGATCCACTGGCGGTCCCCGGTCGCTTCGGCGAAGCGGTCGATGCGCTCCTGGCTGACTTCGAGCCAACCGCTGACGGCCGCCTCGCGGCCCACCAGGCTCGGCAGCTCGTCCAGGGTTATTCGCTTCGGCACGGCCTACAATGTAGCTCACAGCCGATGCGTCTGGAGCTTGAGATTTTTCGCAACCTGTTCGTCTCCATCGCCGAGGAGATGGGCGTCGTGCTCAAGCGCACGGCGTTTTCGCCGAACATCAAGGAGCGCCGCGACTACTCTTGCGCGGTCTACGACGCCGAGGGCCGCACGGTGGCGATGGGCGACCACATGCCGGTACACCTCGGCGCCATGCCGTCGTCGGTGGCCGAGGCGCTCAAGGCCCATCGGCTGGCGCACGGCGACGTAGTCTTCTTGAACGATCCGTTTCGAGGCGGCACGCACCTGCCCGACATTACCGCCGTCTCCGCCGTCTTCCTCGATGGCGTCGAACCGGCGTTCTATCTGGCCAACCGGGCGCACCATTCCGACGTGGGCGGCATGCGGCCGGGCTCGATGCCGCTGTCCACGGAGATTTTTCAGGAGGGGCTGCGTATTCCCCCGGTCAAGCTGGTGCGCGCCGGGCGGTTTGACGAGGATCTGCTGGCCGTTCTGCTGGCCAACGTGCGCACGCCTGAAGAGCGGCGCGGCGATTTGGGCGCCCAACTCGCCGCCCTGGAGACGGGCGCGCGTCGGCTGCGCGAGGCGGCTGCGAAGTACGGAGCCGCCAAGCTGGCCGAGCAGTCCGCCGAGCTACTCGACTACGCGGAGCGCTCAATGCGGCTGCGGCTGGAGGCCGTCCCGGACGGCGTCTACGAATTCGAGGATTTTCTCGACGACGACGGGTTCGGCAACGAGAATCTACCGATCCGCTGCCGCCTGACGATCCAGGGCGACCAGGCGACAGCGGACTTTCGCAAGTCCGCGCCCCAGACGCGAGGCGGCGTCAACGCCAATCTGGCGGTCACCACGGCGGCGGTCATGTACTGCTTCCGCTGCCTGATTCGCGAGGAGATTCCTTACAACGCCGGGCTGCTGCGCCCGATCGAGATTCTCACCAAGCCTGGAACGCTGGTCGACGCCGTCTCGCCGGCCGGGGTCGCCGCGGGCAATGTCGAAACCTCCCAGCGCATCACCGACGTCTTACTGGGGGCTCTGGCGCAAGCGCTGCCCGAGTCGGTTCCGGCGGCCTCATCAGGCTCGATGAACAACATGACGCTGGGTGGCCTCGACCCGCGCACGGGGCAGCCGTTCGCCTACTACGAGACGATCGCCGGCGGCATGGGCGCGCGTCCGGACAGCGACGGCCTCAGCGCCATCCACACCCACATGACGAACTCGTTGAATACCCCCGTGGAAGCTCTGGAGCGGCAATTGCCGATTCTGGTAAGGCGGTATGGAGTCCGGCGCGGCTCGGGAGGCGCGGGACGCTTTCGCGGCGGCGACGGCGTGGTGAAGGAGATTGAGCTGCTGACTGACACCGAAGTGACGCTGCTAACCGAGCGGCGCACGCGGGGACCATACGGGCTTAGCGGCGGGGAGGCGGGCGCGCCGGGGACGAATCTGCTCAACGATGCGCCGGTGGCGGCGAAGGGCTCGTTTCAGGCGCGAAAAGGCGATCGGTTGCGGATTGAGACGCCGGGCGGCGGTGGCTTCGGCAGGCCGTAGGGCAAGCGTTGTTGATCGGGTTGCCGCCGAGCAGATACGCCGGCCGGCGATAGCACAGCTTCCGGCTTTGGGACTTGTCGTTTAGTCAATAACATCAGAACCAGACCGACCT
>CAYOPA010000549.1:0-3391 GCA_964405625.1 uncultured Bryobacterales bacterium | reverse complement strand
CAGGTTGTCCAGGGGACTTTCACCCCCAAGTTGCCGAGCATGCTCGGCGCACCGCCTGCCGCCTCGACCCCCAGGTCGAGGCCCTTGGCCGGTCAGCCGCTGCTCAAGTGGCGCTTGCGTGTGACGGCGGCAACGGCGTCGATATTCGACAAGGCGGCTCGGCTGGAGCCGCGCGCCACATTCCCTCGGAATGTCGGCCAAAAGGTCGACCCACGCGCCGCCGGCGCCAGTCAGACAGAATGTAGAAACTCCAGTGGGCGGCCTTCCGGCCGCCCACTACGCATCGCCTCAGCCGCGCAGCTCGGCGGCAATGCCTTGCACGCCCGCCCACAGGATCGCCAGATCCACGCCGCAGCTCACCGCCTTCATCCCGCGCTCGATGCAAATCTTGGCAAACGCCGCGTTGCGCACATGAATCGCCGGGATCTTGCCGTGGTCGCCGCAAGCAGCCACCACCTGATCAATGGCGTCGAGCAGCTTGGGGTGATCCCACTGTCCGCCCACGCCCAGCGAAATCGACAAATCCGCCGGACCGATGAACAACGAATCGACGCCTTCCACGGCGGCGATCTCATGCCGCATCTCCAAGCCCTTCACCGACTCGATTTGTGCAAACAGCAGCGTCTCGTCGTTCATGTGGCGTACGATCTTGTCGAACGGCTCGGCCACGTAGCCCACTTGCGGCGGTCCCAGCCCGAAGCCGCGCACGCCTCGCGGCGGAAACTTCGCCCAGCTCACGGCTTTGCGCAGCACTTCCACCGATTCGACGCGCGGAAAGATGATGCCCTCGGCGCCGCTGTCAAGGGCGCGGGCCACCAAGTCGTACTGGAAGTCCGCCACGCGCAGAATCGGGCTCACATCGGTGGCCAGATAGGCCTTGATGAGCTCCTGCAACGTCTCGGTCGTGAACGGACCGTGCTCGGAGTCCAGGAAGACCCAGTCGAATTTGGCCGCGGCCAACATGCGGGAAAACTCGGTGGTGACGAGCTGACCCTGCGAGACGCCGAGGGCGACTTTGCCCTCGCTGACGAGTTTCTTGACTGGATTCGGCCGCATTTGGCCCAGTATCGCACGGCGACGGGCCGCGCGGATTCAGTCCAGCAGGGCGCGGACGGGCTCGATGGAGCGCGCCTTGCCCGTGGAATCGTCCACGTCGATCAACACGGCGTTGAGCCGGACCGTGCCGGCGGCGACCTCGAAGCGAATCGGCGTGGCGGTGAGGAAGCGCTGGATCGAGATCTCCTTGTTCATGCCGATTACGGAGTTGATCGGCCCCGTCATGCCGCAATCGGTCAGGTAAGCCGTGCCGCCGGGCAGCACCCGCTCGTCGGCGGTGGGGACGTGGGTGTGGGTGCCGATCACGGCCGAGACGCGGCCGTCCAGATACCACCCGAACGCCGCCTTCTCGCTGGTGACCTCGGCGTGAAAGTCCATGAAGCGAACCTTGATGTCGTTGCTGAGCGTGTCGAGCAACTCGTCGGCGGTGCGGAACGGGCAGTGGATGGCGGGCATGTAGGTTCGGCCCTGCATGTTCATCACGGCGTAGCGCGCGCCCTGAGCGGTCGTGCCGATGTAGAGTCCCGCTCCGGGGGCGTCGGGGTAGTTGGCGGGCCGCAGCAGCCGCGGCTCCTCGTCGATGTAGGGCACGATCTGTTTTTTGTCCCAGATGTGATTGCCCGAAGTGAGCACGTCCGCGCCGGCGTCGAACAGATCGCGCGCGATCTCCGGCGTAACGCCGAATCCCGAGGCCGAGTTCTCGCAGTTGACGATGGCGAGGTCGATCTCGCGCTGAATAATCAGGTCCGGCAGCAGATTCTGCACGGCGCGCCGACCAGGACGGCCGATCACGTCTCCAACAAATAGAATCCGCATGTTTCCCGCTGCACCCAGTCTAACAACGCGACCCCGCCCCGAAAGCTAGAGGAAGTACCACAAGTCCAACCGCTCGCCCAACCATTCCGACAGACTCTCGCCGCCCCACACCACGATCGCGAACAAGGCCGCGTTGGTGACGGCGTGCGTCAGGATCAGCGCGCCGATGTCCTTGCGCCGATAGAGCCAGAGGTTATAGACAATGCCGGTGACGAAGGCGACCGGCCACTCCCATTGAGCGTGGGTGAAGGTAAACCAGGCCACGGTGACCAGGAAGCTGCGCCAGGCGAAGGTTCCGATCGGTACGTCGCGGAAGTCGAGATCCGTGTCATAGACATCCGCGGCCCGCATCAGGAAGCTGCGCACCAGCAGCTCCTCCACAATCGGCGTGACGGCGGTGAAGCCCAGGAACCGTAGCGCCAGCATCGCCGAGCGTGTGGCGCCTTGGCCGGGATCGAACGCTTCCTCGCCGCCGGGACGCAGGCCGGGGAGCAACAGGTAAGGCCCGATCCAAAGCGCGGCGACGCCGAGCCCGACCGCCACATCCAGCGCCGAGGACGCGCTCAGCCGGCAGCCCTTGAGCTCTGGATAGCGCCCCTTCAAATAGAAGAACAAGAAGACGCCCGCCGGCACGCCCGCGCGCGCCACCAGCAGGGCGAGCTCCGATCCGGCGGGGGCGTAATCCCCAAGGGCCAGGACGGCGGCGAACCCCAGCATCGGCCCGAAATACGGAAGCCAGTCGATGTCGCGCATGGTGGATTTTCAGCGGAACAGGCCCCGCCATTGTACGCGATCGGCTCTCGGCTTGACGGCCCGGCCGTCGCGAGTCCAGGATGGAGCCATGGAAGGCGAACCGAAAGTCAACATCATTGCCAACGACGACTACCGCGAGGGATACGCCAACAGCGTGCAGGTACGCGGCAGCCTGTGGGATTTCTTCTTGCAGTTCGGCACGCTGGGCAAACAGTCGCCGCAGGAGGTGGAGATCCACGCCTTCCAAGGGGTCTACCTCAGCCCGCAGCAGGCTAAGGCGCTCTACACCGTGCTGGGCGAAAACATCAAGCAGTACGAGGCGACCATCGGCGAAATCCGCCTGGCGCCGGGCCACATCCACGTCCCCGACGCGACGCCGAAGCCGAATTGAAGAGACCGTCCACCCGTGGCGCGGGTCCAGCAACAAGCTCGAATCTACGATGAGGTTTCCCTGTTGGACTTAACCGCGGCGCAGAGCGAGAGCCTGTGGGCTGCGTTTCGGGAAGCGCTCACCGGCCACGCCGCGCGGCTGGACGCCGGGCGCGCCACTCCGGCCGCGCTCGATCCGGCGGCGGTACGGGCGTTGATCGACAGCTTCGATCTGGAGCGTCCCGCGCCGCCGGACGAGGCCGTCGCCGAGATCGTCGAGGGGATGTACGCCCACCAAGTGCATCCGCCCCACCCGCGCTATTTCGGGCTGTTCAATCCGGCCGCGACCGAGGCGGGCGTGGCCGGCGACGCGCTGACCGCGTTCTTCAACCCCAAC
>CAYOPA010000548.1:0-3408 GCA_964405625.1 uncultured Bryobacterales bacterium | reverse complement strand
TACTTGGCGAAGGCGGGTGCATATGGATGACGACATTCTCAAAGGGTATTCCGAAGCCGAGGTTCAGGCCTGGTATGAACGATTGGCCCGCAGCACGATCGCAGAGTCCACATCAGCCGGAGTTGCCGAGCCGCTGGCAGGCCAGTTCCTCTTGCACTACATAGGCAAGAATGGGACCAACAAGCTGGGTGATCCGCTAAGGCGCTTCGCCCCAGTTCATCTCAAGCAGAGCCCATCGGTGACCAGCGTGCAAGCCTTTCACCGCCGCGTATTCTTGACCGAGGAGAAAGGGCACTTTGGCGTCACGAAGGGGCTATTGGGCGCAACGAAGGTTGTTCGATGGGTCGGCTTGGTCCCGCGGTTGCAGTCGAAGGCATGGGATGGCAAATCCGAAATCTCCCTGGAGTATGAGAGCCTCTCAGACATTGCCCCGACGCTCTTCGATATCTTAAAGCTCCAAGCGGAAAAGAATCCGTCCAAGATGGATATCTTTACGTCTTTGCGCGGATGGCAACTAAAGAGTGCGGTGAAGGTGAAAGGCGCGGCGGCTGCCGGCGGCATGGTCGAGGTGGAATTTACAAGTTGGCTCTGCTCGGGCGAAGACGTCTACGATTTCAACCAAGGAGAATACCTGACGCTGCCCAATCCCGATTTTGAATCGAAGGAGACATTCGCAATTGCGCCATCCAAGAAAGAAATCAAGGTCTACCATACCAACGCATTGCGGTTGGAGAAAAAGGGTCTCGCCAAGCCTTACCCAGTGTTGATCAGCTATTGGGCCGTCTCTGATCACGCTCTCTTGGCGAAAGCAAAGATTGATCCGGCCAAGAAATTGGCGAATTGAGGGACGGAGCCCGAAAGTGGCTTAAGGGGTGCCCGGCCCTGGCCCGCCGCGATGGCCGAACAGCGTGGCGCTCTCGATCTCACTGCCCTACGCGTACGTGACTGGCTGGGATTCCGGGATTGACCCCGACCGGATGCGGATCCGAACGTCCGGTGGTGTAGGCGAGGCATCTGCGAGACTCCCCGTATCCCGATTGTCAGCGCCTGACTCGATGCTATGCTGAGGGTGATGTCGACCGTCGCTGCACTTTCGATCGACGCCTACTTGGCTACGTACGCAGACGGGCATCCGCCGGAATTCGTCGACGGCGCCTTGAGCGATCGCCCGATGACGAAGTATCCCCACAGCAAGACACAGATTCGATTGGCTGAGATTTTCGGCGCCGTGCGTCGACAGCATCGGCTCTACCCGGCCTCGGAAGTCCACCTGCGGATGCCGCACAACACAGTCCGCATCCCGGACTTCGCGGTTTTCCATCCCGACGAGCCTGCCGACGATGTTCCGGCGATCCCGCCGTTTGTGGTGGTTGAAATGGTCTCACCGGATGAGCGTCACGGCGAGCTCATGCGCAAGCTGGAGGAGTACCGGGCCTGGGGTATTCCGCATATCTGGGTGGTCGATCCCGAAGCGCGTTCGCTGGCCGCCTATGAGGATCGCGGCTTGCAGCGGCGGGAACGGATCGAGACCCCGGAGTTTGGAATTGAGATCAAGCCGGCGGATTTGTTTGATTAAGATTCGGTGATAGGTGGACGTCTGTCGTAGCCGTTCTATCGTCACTTTGTGCACCTGCCGCTGCTGCACACGATGTACGTGGATAAGCGGCTGGACGGCATCCAAGCGGTGCAAACGCTGAGCCGGCTGAACCGGACGTGCGCCGGCAAGGAAGACACGTTCGTGCTGGATTTCGTCAACGAAGCGGAGGCGATCCAGGCCGCGTTTCAGCCTTACTACGAAACGGCGCTGCCGGGAGACGAAGCGGATCCGCACCAACTTTACGAGCTGCAGTCAAAGATCGTGGGTCGGCACGTGCTGTACGCGAGTGACGTGGAAGCGGTCGCCAAGGTCTTCCATGCGCCGGGGAACAAGTCGGCCAAATTCTGAACCCCAGCGGTGCGTCCATGGGTTGAAACTGTCCGGCGGCTAACTTTCGGTATCATTGGGAGTTAGCTCTTCCGACCCGCCGGCGGGCCGGACGCCACACTCCATGCTACGTTTTGAAACCGCCGGCGAGTCGCACGGCGAAAGTCTCGTTACCATTCTGACCGGTCTGCCCGCCGGCGTGCCGATCTCGCTCGATCAAGTGAACAGGGAGCTCTGGCGCCGCCAGCAGGGTTTTGGCCGCGGCGGCCGCATGAAGATCGAGACCGACAAAGCGCATGTCGTCTCCGGCGTGCGCTACGGCAAGACGATCGGCTCGCCCATCGCAATTCTGCTGGAGAACCGCGACTGGAAGAACTGGGGCGAGATTCTGCCGGTGGAAGGCTCGGCCGACGCTGAAAAGGACAACAACCGGCCCGTGCATCGGCCGCGTCCCGGACACGCTGACCTTGCCGGGGCGATCAAGTACAACTTCTCCGAGGCCCGTTACATTCTCGAACGCGCCAGCGCCCGCGAGACGACCTCGCGCGTGGCCGTCGGCGCGTTCTGCAAGCAGTTTCTGGACCAGTTCGGCATTCGCGTGCTCAGCCACGTGGTCGCCGTCGGCGCCGCGCAGCTCAAGCGGCCCGCGACCTGGGACGAGATCGCCGCGTTGTATGAAAAGGAAGAGGTGCTGCTCAACTGCGTCGATCCGGAGGTCGAGCAGGCGATGAAGGCCGAGGTGGACGAGGCCTACCGCACCAGAGACACGCGCGGCGGCATCTTTGAGGTCGTCGCCCACGGGTTGCCGATCGGGCTGGGCTCGCACATCACCTGGGATACGCGCCTGGACGGGCGGCTGGGGCAGGCGATCCTGTCAATCCAAGCCGTCAAGGCCGTGGAGATCGGCGCTGGCACGGTGGCGGCGGTCTCGCCGGGCAAGGACTCGATGGACACCGTCCACTATGACAAGCCGGGCCGGGAGTTCTTCCGGGGCTCGAACAAAGCCGGTGGGCTCGAAGGCGGCATGACCAACGGCCAGGACCTGGTGGTGCGCGGCTATCTGAAGCCGATTTCGACGCTGCGGCAGCCGCTGGAATCGGTGGACCTGCCCACGCGCGACCCGGCGACGGCTGCCTATGAGCGCTCGGACGTGGCGGTGGCGCCGGCGGCCGGCGTGATCGGCGAGGCGATGGTCTCCATCGTATTGGCGCAGGCTTTTCTTGAAAAATTCGGCGGCGACTCACTCGTGGAGACGCAGCGCAATTTCGACGGTTATCAGCAGCAGGTGCGGGACTTTTAGTGGCACTACACTAGGCGCGGAGGCGCAGAAGTGCGGTCCTCCATCGATCTGCGCTTTGAGCAGGAGCCGTCGTCGGCGATCATGCTACTGGGGGATCTCAATGACACTGCCCCAAATGGCGTTGCCGAAAGCGTCTTCGCCCCGCGCCGCCGCAAGCCCTTCACCAGCCGGTCCTGCAACGTCC
>CAYOPA010000547.1:0-3416 GCA_964405625.1 uncultured Bryobacterales bacterium | reverse complement strand
CAGAAAGTCGAGATGGTCAAGTTCGTCCATCCCGATACCAGCTACGACGAGCTTGAAAAGCTCACCGCCGACGCCGAGGACATCCTGCAGCGGCTGGGCTTGCCGTACCGGACGATGCTGCTCTCCAGCGGCGACACCGGCTTTTCCTCGGCCAAGACCTATGATCTGGAGGTCTGGCTGCCCGGCCTGGGGCAGTTCAAGGAGATCTCGTCGTGCTCGAATTTTGAGGATTTCCAGGCGCGACGGGCAAGAATTCGTTTCAAGGCGCCGGGCGAGAAGAAAGCCCGCTTCGTGCATACTCTCAACGGCAGCGGGCTGGCGGTGGGCCGCACTTGGCTGGCGATCGTGGAGAACTACCAGACGGCCGACGGCGGCGTGGAGATCCCCGAGGCGCTGCGGCCGTATCTGAACGCGGAAAGGATCACGCCCACGGGCGAGTTGGCGTAAGGCGCGGAGCGAGGCCTATTGCATGAATTCCCGCAAGAGCCTGCCCCTGCCCCAAGGCGTGACCGAAGATGACGTGCGTCATCAGCTCCAGCGAATTCTCGCCGCCGAGATTTTCGAGCGCTCCCAACGGCTGTCGGATTTTCTTCGGTATGTGGTGGAGAAGGGCTTGAACGGCGAGCTCGACGAGATCAAGGAGACGACCCTGGCGCTAGAGGTCTTTGAGCGCCCGTCCGACTTCGAGCCCGGCGTCGACCCGATCGTGCGTGTGGAGGCGGGCCGGCTGCGCAATAAGGTTCGTGAGTACTACGAGACGGCCGGCGAATGCGACGCGCTGTGGGTAGGGTTGGCGGCGCGGGGCTACCGCCCGGAAGTGCGCAAACGCAATGTCGAGGCCGCGCCGGCGGCTGCCTCGAGCGAACCCGAACGCCCGGCGCCTGACCGCTTGTCGTTGGCGGTGCTGCCCGTGGAGGACGTTTCGCCCGACAGCTCGCTCAAGGCGATGGCGGTGGCGCTGACCGACCAACTCATCCACTCGCTGGCGGTGGACGGGGCGTGGGAGGTGGCGGCGCGAACGTCGATTCGGCGCTATCGCGAGGAGCCAGACGACGCCCGCGAGATCGCCGAGCAGATCCAGGTTTCCGCCCTGTTGGAGGGCTCGCTGCAGGCGGTCCATGGCGTGTATCGCCTGCAACTGCGGCTGGTGGACGCGCGGACCGGGCTGGCGACCTGGGCCGGCACTTACGAGGAACCGGCGGAGGAACCCTCTGACGCCCAGGACCTCCTCGCCCGCCGAACGGTGGAAGAGTTGCACGCGCACGCGGAAACGTTTGAGAAGCCGTAGCGGATGGAAGGCCGCCCAAGACCCGTTGCAATTGGTCCAGCGTGCGTGACCTTCACCGAGTGGCTGGCGCTGGGCCCATGGGCGGCGGTCCGTGTAGTAGGCTGTGAATTCCCGCCGGGATCTCCGCGTCGAGACTGGAAGCTGAGGGGGGGCCGGCCGCGCGACGGATTCCCCGCCCGTCAACAACTGAACGAATATGCTTGATTCCGACACTCGCCAGCAACTTTCCACCCACCAAAAGGCGCTGCGCATCAACCTCGACGCCAGCCGCTACGGGACTTTTGCCGAGATCGGCGCCGGGCAGGAAGTGGCGCGGTGGTTCTTCAAGGTCGGGGCCGCCGCGGGCACCATCTCGAAAACCATGTCGGCCTACGACATGGCGGTCAGCGACGCCATCTACGGCAAGACGCAGCGCTACGTCTCGCGCGACCGCTTGCAGTCGATGCTCGACTACGAGCACAGCCTCAACCTGGAACGCCTCAAGGGCGCACGGGGCAGCGCGACGGCCTTTTTTGCGTTCGCCGACACCGTCTCGGCGCGCAACTTCAAGGGCACTAACGAGTGCCACGGCTGGATGGGGGTGAAGTATCAGGCTCACCCGCGCGACGAGGACAGCCAGATCACGATCCACGTGCGGATGTTGGACCACGAAAACTCGCTGCAACAGGAAGCGCTCGGCATCGTCGGCGTCAACCTGCTTTACGGCGCCTTCTTCCTGCACCACAAGCCGGACCTGCTGCTGGAATCGCTGCTCGACAACCTCACCACCGAGCGCATCGAGATCGACATGGTCGAGTTCTCCGGCATCGAGTACCGCCACGTCGACAACCGCGTGATGAGCCTGCGGCTGGTCCAGCTCGGCCTCACCGGCGCCGCCATGTTCGCGGCCTCCGGCGAGGTGCTACAGCCGTCGGAGGTACTGCGCAAGCGTCCGATCCTGGTGGAGCGCGGCAGCTTCCGGCCCGTCACGAAGGTCAATATCGACATGATCAACGGCGCCAACAAACAGTTCGCCGACGAGCCGGAGGTCGAAGGCGCCGAGGTCGTTGAGCTGATGGAGATCACCATGGCGAACCTGCTCTCCGCGGGCGCCATCGACCTGTCCGACTTTTTGGCTCGCGCCGACGTGCTGGCCGCGGCCGGCCGCACGGTGTTGATCTCCGACTACTTTGAGTACTACCGCCTCGCCGGATACCTGACGCGCTACACCAACAAATCGATCGCGCTGACGATGGGGCTGGCGAGCATCCTGGAGCTGTTCGACGAAAGCTACTACGAAAAGCTGGAGGGCGGCATTCTGGAAGCCTTCGGCAAGCTCTTCACCAAGGACCTTCGGATCTACGTCTATCCCCTGCGGGACCCGAAGACGGGCGAGCTGAAGACGGTCGAGAACGTGGAGATGCCCAAGGATATGCGGCAGCTCTTTAGCCATCTGGTTGACCGCGGGCGCATTAAGTCGTTGACCCAATTCGACGAATCGGTGCTGCACATCTTCTCGCGCGACGTGCTGCGGCGCATCAAGGAAGGCGATGAAAGCTGGGAATCGATGGTGCCGCCCGAGATTGCACAGATCATCAAGCAGCGCCGCTTCTTCGGCTATTGCGGCGATGAAACTTACGTCTGATACACGCCTGACGCGTTTGGACGGTCGCCCCGGCGGCCAGTGCTATCATCGCAATTATGCGGGGCTCGCCCATCGGGGAGCGCCCCGGCCCCCATCATGATTACCTCTCTGTTTTCGGCGCCGCCGCCGAAGCCGACGCTCTTCGAGCGCTTCAAGAAAGCGGTCGAGAAAACGCGCGACAACTTCGTCGAGCAGATGGACGACATCTTCCAGGGCCGGAAGGTGATCGACGAGGACCTGCTCGAAGAGCTCGAAATGACGTTGATCTCCTCGGATCTGGGCGTGGGGACGACGGAAGAGATCATCGACAAGATCCGCCGGCAGCTTAGCCGCAAGGAGCTCTCGGACCCGCAACAGCTCAAGGAGTCAATTGCGCGGCACATGATTGAGATCCTGCAAGAAGCCGGCGCGGGCAAGCCGGTCGTCTCCGGGTCGCCGCAGGTGTTCTTGGTGGTCGGCGTCAACGGTACCGGCAAGACCACCACCATCGGCAAGCTGGCGCAT
>CAYOPA010000546.1:1741-3422 GCA_964405625.1 uncultured Bryobacterales bacterium | reverse complement strand
CACCATGATCGGCGCACTGGTGGCGGGCCGCGTCAGCATCGCCTTGGGGGCGTTGACGGTGATGAAAACGGGGCTGACGATCGCCATCCGCTACGGCGAACGGCGCCGCCAGTTCGGGCCGGCCGGCGGCGAGGAGATCCGGCTGCTCGACTATCCCAGCCACCAGCGCCGCCTGCTGGTTCCGCTGGCGCAGGCTTACGCCCTGCATTTCTCCCTGCGCCGGCTGGCCGAGCGATTCGCCGTCGCCACCGAAGAGGAAGGGCGCGAGATCGAGGCGCTGGCGGCGGGGCTGAAGGCCTACGCCACCTGGGCCAACCTCGACGCGTTGCAGCAGTGCCGCGAGTGCTGCGGCGGACAGGGCTACATGGCCGTCAACCGTCTGCCCGCGCTGAAGGCCGATACGGACATTTTCTGCACCTTTGAAGGCGACAACACCGTGCTGATGCAGTTGCTCGTCAAGGCCCTGCTTAGCGACTACAAGCGCCAGTTTGAGGATATGCGGCCGTTTACGCTGCTCAAGTATCTGGGCGGTCGGGCCGCGGCGGCGGTCGGCGAGCCGACGCCGATGACGGCTCGCCTGCAAGACTCCGAGCACCTGCGCGGCGTCGGTTTTCAGCTCGACGCCCTGCGCTACCGCGAGTCGCGGTTGCTCGATTCCGTGTCACGGCGCCTGGGCCACCGCATCCGGCGGGAGGGAATGGACTCGTTCGACGCCTTCAACGATTGCCAGGACCACGTTCTGGCCACCGCTCGCGCGTCGGTGGAGCGCTACTGCCTGGAGCGGTTTGTCGAAGCTGTGGAGACGATGCCGAAGGGCGTCAACCGCGAGGCGCTCGAGCGCTTGCGGGAGCTGTACGGGCTCAGCGTCATCGAACAGGACCGGGCCTGGTTTCTGGAGACCGGCTACATCGCCGCCAACAAGGGCCGGGCGATCCACGCCGAGGTCACCGCGCTGTGCGCCGAGGTCCGGCCGCAGGCCGAGGGGCTGGTCAACGCGCTCGGAGTCCCCGAGGCGCTGCTGCCGGAGATCGCGCGGTAACTCAAAACCGCTTGCTAAACTGGCGGACTTGCCGCACATAATCGAATCCGCCCGCCGGAGAGTCCGATGAAGTTCTCCGAGCTTCTCGCTGAAGCCATGCGCAGCGCCCAGGCCGGGCTGACCGACGAGCAGGTCAGCAGCTTGACCGTCGAGATCACGGCGCTGCTGCGGGCCTGGGTGGAGATCCACGAGCCCGACGACGCGGGCATCGACCCGCAGGACCCCCAGCGGGTGCTGTTGCTGCAACTGCTCGAAGAGCTCGACGACGGCTCGGAGATCCCGATCGTCGAGTAGGTCGCCATACTGGATGCAACAAGCCCATGCCGCTCGATCCGCAAGTCCTGGACTACTACCGCTCCCATCGCGAAGAATTTTTGGCCGGCCTCAAGGACCTGCTCCGCATTCCTTCGGTGAGCGCGCTCTCCGAGCATAAGCCCGACATCTTGAAGGCCGCCCGCTTCCTGGCCGAAGATCTGACTCGGATGGGACTGACGGGCGTGCGCCTGGTCGAGGGCAAGGGGCATCCGCTGGTTTACGGCGAGTGGCTGCAAAGCCCCGGCAAGCCCACGCTGTTGCTCTACGGACACTACGACGTGCAGCCGCCGGATCCGCTGGATGAATGGGTGTCGCCGCCGTTTGAGC
>CAYOPA010000546.1:0-1731 GCA_964405625.1 uncultured Bryobacterales bacterium | reverse complement strand
AGCCGACGGTCCGCGGCGATAGTCTCTTCGCTCGCGGCGCGGTTGACGACAAGGGCCAGACCTGGATCATCCTCAAGGCGCTGGAAGGCCATCTGAAGGCGGCCGGCAAGCTGCCCGTCAATGTGAAGGTCCTCATCGAGGGCGAGGAAGAGGTGGACGGCGGCATGATCGCCGCCTACGTCGAAGAACGCGGCAAGGACCTCGGCGCCGATGCGGCATTGATCTGCGACACCGAGATGTTCGCGCCGGGTCTGCCGACGCTGACGACTGGTTTGCGCGGCATCGTCTATTCGGAGATCGAGGTGCGGGCGGCCCGCACGGACCTGCATTCGGGCCTCTATGGCGGCGTGGCGCCGAACCCCATCCAGGCGGTGGCCGAGATCCTGACCGGCTTGAAGGGGCCGGACGGCTGCATCCTGATTCCCGGCGTCTATGACTCGGTCGCCGAGCCCTCCGACGCGGAAAAGCAGGCCTGGGCGCGGCTGCCGTTCGAAGAAGCCGAAATGCTGGCGAAAGAGATCGGCTCCACGGCGCTGGTGGGCGAGCCGGGCCGCACGGCGCTGGAACGCATCTGGTCGCGGCCGACGCTGGAGGTCCATGGCATTCGCGGAGGGTTTGTGGGCGAGGGGGCAAAAACCGTCATCCCCGCCAAAGCGGTCGCCAAGGTGAGCATGCGGCTGGTTCCGGCGATGGACGCCAAGAAGACCGCGCAGGCGCTGGTCGATAGGGTGAAGGAGCTTGAGCCCGCCGGGTGCCGGGTAACGACGACCATTCTGGCGGCGTCGGAGGCTTCGCTGAGCCCCACCGACGACCCTTTCGTGGCCAAGGCCGCGGGGGCCCTGAAGGAAACTTTCGGCAAGGAGACGGTCTACATCCGCTCCGGCGGCTCGATTCCCGTGGTGGGGCTGTTTCAGCAGCACGCGGGCGTGCCGAGCGTGTTGATGGGCTTTGGATTGCCGGACGACAACCTGCACGCGCCGAACGAAAAGTTCCACATCCCGAACCTGTACGCCGGGATCGAAGCCGTCGGCCGCTATCTGGCGCTGTTGGGGGAGTAAGCTGTAAGCCTGCACGCCTGACGGTCTCCGCGCGTCGGTCCTCACGTGGGGTAATGTTGTCGCTCGCGCCCCAAGATCCAGGAAAGACTTCATGGCCGGATACGACCCTCAACTCGAAGATCTCGTACGGCGGCTGAACCAAGCCCGGCCCGGCGAGGCCCGTCACGGCCAGGCGGAAGTCCACCTGACCGTCGAGCCGCCCGCGCCTGTCTCGCATGAACCGGGCGAGACTCCGGCCGAGCTCGACCGGCTTCTGCGCTACGCCGTCGAACGGGGCGCTTCGGACATTATCCTCACCGACGGCTGCGGTCTCGTGCTGCGCATCCAGGGCAAGCTGGTTCGCAGCACTGAGCCGGTGTATCGCGACGCGGAGATCCGTCGCATGATCGCCTCGTTGCTGACGCCGGAATACGCGGCCGAGCTGCGGGAGGCGCTGTCGCTCGATTTCAGCTTCATGCGGCCGGGGATCGGGCGCTTTCGGACCAATTTGCACTTTCAACGAGGCACGTTGGGCGTGACCTTCCGGGCGCTGCCCAAGGATGTGCCTTCGCTGGAGTCGCTGGGCATGCCGCGGATGCTGGCGCAGCTTGCCGACCGCAAAAAAGGGCTGATTCTTGTGACCGGGGCCGCCGGGGCCGGCAAGACCAGCACGATGGCGGCGCTGATCGGGCTG
>CAYOPA010000545.1:2131-3423 GCA_964405625.1 uncultured Bryobacterales bacterium | reverse complement strand
TCGGCGCCGGCGGCGGGCGTCAGCAGGATCGCGATCAGCAGCAGTTTCCTCATCTGTTCCAGTTTACAAGCCCGGAGCTGTCTGTAACCGGAACGCAATAGTTCACCACTATCTTGTGGGTGTGTGATAAGCTTGCAGTTGTGAGGCAATCCGAAGGGCTCTCCGAAGAGCGCAGCCGACCGGCTGATTCCTTTCGCGCGCTTCCGTCCGCCGTCACGCGGGCTTTCTCATCCCCGCTCCCGTCATCGCGGGGATAGTTCCCCTCATTCATCCAGATATTGACTTCCGCCCCGGCCGCGCAGTTTGCGGTTTGGGCGGAGGCATTTGTTTCCAGACGACGGGCAGTATCCGACGCAACCCGAAGAAGGAGGATTCTTCCACATGAACCAAGGATTTTTGATCGACATGGACGGCGTGATCTATCGCGGAACCGAGCCGATTCCCGGCGCGGCCGAGCTGATCACCCATTTCCACGAACAGGACATCCCTTACCTGTTCCTGACCAACAACTCCGCCTACACGCAGCTCGATGTGGTGGCCAAGCTGCGCAAGTTCGGCATTGAGACGTCCAATCAGCACGTCTACACCTCGGCGCTGGCGACGGCCGAGTTTGTCTCGCAGCAAAAGCCCGACGGCACGGCCTTCGTGATCGGCGAGGGCGGCCTGCTCAACGCGCTCAACCAGGTAAACTACGCGATCTCCAGCGAGCACGCCGACTACGTGATCGTGGGCGAAGGGCGCACGATGAATTTTGAGGTGATGGAGAAGGCGCACCGCATGATCGCCCACGGGGCGCACCTGATTTCGACCAACGCCGACACCTGGTGCCCGACCGATTCGGGACCGCGCCCCGGCTGCGGCGCGATCGTGGCGCTGCTGGAGTCGGCCACCGGCCGGACCGCCTACCACGTGGGCAAACCGAATCCGTTCATGATGCGTTTGGCGCGCAAGAAGCTGGGTCTGCGGACCGATGAGGTGACGATGATCGGCGACACGATGGACACCGATATCCGCGGCGCCACCGATCTGGGGTTTCACTCAGTGCTGGTGCTGACGGGATCGACCCAACGCGAGGACCTGCGGCTGTATCCGTATTCGCCGACGCATGTGGTGGAGTCGATCGCGGATCTGGTCCCGAGCAAGCGGCGCAAGAAGGCGGCGTAGCGACGGGCGCCCAAGTGGGCCTCGACCTGGGGGTCGAGGCGGCAGGCGTGGGCGCCTGCGCTACGGATGGGACGGTTGGGACTGTTGGAGCTCGAGCAGCCGCGCGACGTGCTTGGCGATCATGTCGG
>CAYOPA010000545.1:0-2121 GCA_964405625.1 uncultured Bryobacterales bacterium | reverse complement strand
GCCGTCGCACGGCAAGGTTGGTTCGCTCGTAGGTGTGCGGGATGATGGCGACCTCGACCACGTCGCCGTCCAGCCGCGCAATCGTCAGGCTGATGCCGTCGATGGCGATGCTGCCTTTGTACACCAAGTGCGGCCGCATCTGGGGCGGCGTTCGCACGCGCAGCCGCCAGTTGCCGTCGCCGAGCTCGTCAAGCCCGATGAGCTCGCCCGCGCCGTCCACGTGGCCCTGCACGAAATGGCCGCTCAAACGGGATGTCGGCAACAGCGGCCGCTCCAGATTAACAACGGCCCCGACTCCCAGCTCGCCGAGGTTCGTCTTGTCGAGCGTTTCCGGCGAGATGTCGGCCGTAAAGCCGTCGGCGGAGATCTCCACGGCGGTCAGGCAGCAGCCGTTGACCGCGATCGAGCCGCCGATTTCCAGGTCGGAGAGGATCGTCCGCGCTTCCACCACGATGCGGGCTCCGGCGGCGCTGCGGTCGAATGCGGCGATGCGGCCGGTCTCCTCGATGATGCCCGTGAACATCAGGTGTAGGCTTCCACGGCGAACTCGTCCAGGCCGACCATGAAGGTCCGCAGCCCGCGCAGTTGGATCGCTCCCGAGCGGCTGCGGCGTCCGACGCCGCCCGCCATCGGCAGCGACTCCAGACCGCCTAGAATTTTGGGAGCGTAGTAGATCAATAGCTTATCGACGATCTCCTCATCGAGCGCCGCCCAGTTGAGCTTGGCGCCGGCCTCGATCATCAGCGACGTAATCTGTTGCTTGCCCAGATGCTCGACGATGGCGCGCAGGTCCACGCGTCCGCGCGGCGCGTCCATCACAAGAACCGGGATGCCGCGCTGCTCCAACGCCTCGCGGCGCTTGGGCACGGCCGCCGAGGTGGTCATCACCACCAGATCGTCCGCGAACGACTCCACCAGCTTGGACTCCAGCGGCAGGCGGCACAGCGAATCCGCCAGCACCCGCAATAGCGGCCGGCGCCGGGGCAGGCCAGAGCGGTCCGTCAGTAGCGGATCGTCCTGCAAGACCGTGCCGGTGCCCGTGAGGATGGCGTCGTGGGAGTGGCGTACTTGCTGCACGTGGGCGCGGGCGGTGTCGGAGGTGATCCAGCCGGAGTTATCGTCCGGAGCGGCGATCTTGCCGTCCAGCGTCGCCGCTGTCTTCAATGTGACAAAGGGCCGCCCCGTGCCGATGTAGTGGAAAAACGACTCATTGAGGCGGCGGGCCTCGGCCCGCAGCTCCTCCGCGATCTCGACTTCGACGCCGGCGGCGCGGAGCTTTTCGAATCCGCCGCCGTCGACCGCGGGATTGGAGTCCTGGATGGGGCAGACAACCCGCCGCACGCCGGCTTGGAGGACGGCGTCGGCGCAGGGAGCGGTCCGACCGTAGTGGCTGCACGGTTCCAACGTGACGTAGAGCGTCCCGCCGCGAGCCTTGTCCCCAGCCTGCTCAAGCGCCACGACCTCGGCGTGCTTGACACCGTCGTAGGTGTGGAAGCCCTCGCCGACTTTGATCCCTTGGGCGTCAACAACAACAGCTCCGACCAGCGGGTTGGGGCTGGCCAGGGCGACGCCGCCGCCGGCCAACCGCAGCGCCTCTTGCAGCAGGGCGCGGTCTGTGTCCGTCAGGCTCATCCTTGAAACAGCGCCCTCACAAAGCTTTCCGGGTCAAACTCTTCCAGATCGCCGATCTGCTCGCCGACGCCGACGTAGCGAATCGGCAGGCTCAGCTCGCGGGCGATGGCGACGGCGACGCCGCCCTTGGCTGTGCCGTCGAGCTTGGTGATCACCAAGCCCGTCACGCCGGCCGTGCCGGTAAACTGACGGGCCTGCTCCAGACCGTTCTGGCCGGTCACCGCGTCGAGCACCAGCAGCGTCTCGTGCGGGGCCCCGTCGACCAGACGGCCCGCGGTGCGGCGGATCTTCTCCAGCTCCGCCATCAGCCCGGCTTTGTTGTGCAGCCGGCCGGCCGTGTCGACGATCACCACATCCACGCCGCGCGCCGTGGCCGCTTGCAGGGCGTCATAGAGCACGGCGCTGGGATCGGCGCCCGCCTTCTGCTTGATCACTTCAACGCCGTTGCGCTGTCCCCAGATGTCGAGCTGCTCGACGGCGGCGGCGCGG
>CAYOPA010000544.1:0-3427 GCA_964405625.1 uncultured Bryobacterales bacterium | reverse complement strand
ACGGCACTCGCTCCGACGGAATCATGGCTAACCGACCGAAGCGGAACACTGGAAGATTCCGCTGCGTGCCGACGAAATGCGTAAATAGTCCCGCAAAAAACACCTCAGTGCCCTCCGTGACTGAGTATTTTTCCAGCCATTCCTTCGTCGCAAGCAGACTCCGAGGTATTGTTTTGAACTGGAACTTCTTCGGGTCTACTGAGACCGGCACGATGACCAAATCTGCATTGGGGTCCTTCGGATGCTCTAGCGCAGAACCGTCAACCTGAACCCTCACGAAATCAATACCATCAGGCGTATTCATTCGCAACCACACGTGTGAATGATATTTAGATCGGTGACTGAGTAGCACGTGCTTGGCTGTGACAAGATAGCGACTTGCCATCTTTGTCGACATTTCGTTTGGGACGGCGACGAGGAACCCCGTTCCATTCACGTTTCCAGGACCCGTCCCAGAGGAAGCTGAAAGGTATATAAAAACCACCGTGTCTTTCAACTCCTGGGGTACGATCGCCGCTGAAAGATGTCCAAGCAACACGCCCGCAGTCAATAGACAGACTAGTAATCGCCACATGGGACCGACCTCACAACATTGTTAGAATCGAGACACGCAGACGGACTCAAGACGCCAACCTGACTCTACCATCTCTTCCCGGCGCTGACAATGTTCGCGAACAGCCGGTACGCGCCTGGAACGCCGGCCGGCAACTGCCGAAAAAACGCTAGCCCCGTAAACACATACACGCCCTTGCCGTGGCGCGCCATCAGCAGCGAGCCCCGCTGCGCCGGCTGGCCTTCGTCCGCCACTTCCAGCGGCGCCGAGAAGCGTTCGTCCCATTCGCCCATGAAGTACAGACCGCGCTCCTGCACCCAACCTTCGAAATCGGCCTCGCTGATCGTGTTCGGCGTCGTCAACAGCGGGTGGTTCGGCTCGATCATCCGCATCGGCGCGTTCTCGTCCACCACTCGGTCGATGCGGTCGCGTGTCATCCGCTGCGGAGCGAGATCGTAAGGGCTCAATGTGGCGGTGGAACCGCGACGCGACGGCAGGAAGTACTGCGTCACAAACGTCCCGCCCTTCTCGACGTACTCCAAGATGCGCGTCCGGGCGGCGAGCAGATCCTCACGGGTGTTCAGCGCGCGCACCCCGGTGACGATCGCGTCATACTGCGACAGGTCGCCGGCCGCTACATCCGACGGCCCCAATAGCGTCACGTCGGCGCCAAGCTCCCGCAACGCCTCGGGAGCCTTGTCCCCGGCGCCCATCACGTAGCCGATCTTCTTCGACAGCAGCTTCACGTCGGCGCGTTCGACGCGCAGTTTCGCCTCTGGGTAGAGCATCTGGATCGGGATGTGTTCGTACTCGATCGCCTGCATCCCCGTGGAGATTTTTTGGCCGCCGGCCAGCTCCACTTCGGCCCGCAGCTCGCCGGAGGACCTGCCCGCCGGCGGCGTTACCCGCACATCCACGGTTCGCTCCTGACCCTTGCGGTCAAATTCGACTGAAACGCTCTCCGGCTCGACCTTCCAGCCGGCGGGCGCCTGAATCCGCAGCGTGCCGGAAGCCTTGTCGAGGTTGCTGGTCAGAACCACGGGTACGGTGCGGGCGCCGGCGTCGGGGAAAATGCGGGTCTCGCGCGTAAACATCACGGCCACTGGCGGAACGATCTCCAGCGAGCGCTCCCGCTCGCCGCGCGCCGGATCCACCCAGCGGTAGACAACCGGCTTGCTGAATTGCAGCGGCTGGCCTTCGACCTGCAGGGTAAGCACGGCTTCCATGGCGGGAGGCTTGTCGGCTAGTCCGATCAGCGACTCGTCCTGGTAGCGATAGTTCGTGCCGGTGGGCTCCAGCGCCAGCCAGGGCGGCTGCGAGTACGGGGCGTCCGTCGAAATCTCCACCTCGACCTGCTCGGTCAGCGGCTGGTTGAACGGAGCGGGCTTGCCTCCGCTCGAAATCGGCCGCTCCACTCCGGCCAGCGTCAGCCCGCGCCAACCGACCTTTGCGCCGGAGCGGTTCAGCACCGTCGCCTCGACCGCGAGCTTGCGGCCGGGGATGGCGTCCCAGCGCTCCGCGGCAACGTCGATCCACAGCCCGGCGGCCAACTCGATCGCCCGCGACAGCTCCGGGCGCTTCACTTCGGGCCAGTAGCCGTCGAGCTTCTCGAGCTCCCGCCAAGCGGCAACCAGATGGGGCAAGATCGCGACGGGCTTGCGTGGATCGTACTCCTCTTGCGCCTTGGCCAGATGGCGGCCCACCGCGTCGCCGCCGTCGATGCGGCTCCAACTCAGGTCCACGCCGTCAAGCAGGTCTTGGTCGGCCTTGTCGCCCGCCACGTGGTCAAAGTATGCCGGCAAGGCGCCCTTGGATTGCCCGGCGCCCATCGCCTGGCTGCGGTGCTGCGAGCGGCTTTCGCCGGCGATCTCGGCGTAGGATTTCCCCAGCACGGGGTCGTAGTCGCCCAACTCCATGCGGACGCGCTCAGGCGTCAGCTCCAGCTCTGCGCCGCGCTGCCGTCCGAACTGAAACACATTCCAGACGTAGCGCTTGGCTCGCCAAGGCTCGCCCAGCTCCGGAAACTGTTTCGGATCGGCGGCGGCTTCAAACGCGATCGGCCCCAGGTGGCCCACCGCGGTATGCTGCCCGTGACCGCCGTCTCCGGGCGGCGGCGGAAAGCGGGCGATGATGACGTCGGGCCGAAACTGGCGGATCACGCGCACCATATCTTCCAGCAGCCCTTCGCGGCCCCATTGCGCCAGCGTCTCCTCGGGGAATTTCGAGTAGCCGAAGTCGATCGCCCGCGCGAAAAACTGTTCGCCGCCGTCAATCCGCCTCGCCGCCAGCAACTCCTGGGTGCGGATCAAGCCCATCAGCGCGCCCTGCTCGGAGCCGATCAGGTTCTGACCGCCTTCCCCGCGCGTCGCGGAAAAATAGCCCGTACGCAGATGCCTTCCCCGCGCGAGCGTGCTGATAACGGCAGTGTTCTCGTCGTCCGGGTGGGCTGCGAGCATCAACGCCGAGCCGAGGGTGTTGAGCCGGTCGAGCGTCTCTTGCAGCTCCGCGGCGCCAATCAGGGGAGTCGGCTGCGCGGCTAGAGGCAGCGCGGCCAGCAGCAGGGCGATCACGAAACGCATAGGACTGAGTGTAGCCGCAGTCCAACAAGGCCCGCAGCAGTGTTCTGGGACTTGTCGGACGGTATGGACGATTCGGAGGCGTGGGACCGGACATCACGATCATGCTCGGCGCACCACAAGAAAAGGCCGGCTCTTGCGAGCCGGCCTTTCTGTTTGCGCCTTTCGGCGAATGCTACATCATCCCGCCGTGCGGGTCCGCGGGCGGACCTGCCGGCGATTCGTCGGGAATCTCGTGCACCGAGGCTTCCGTCGTGAGCATGAGCGACGCGATCGACGCAGCGTTCTGCAGCGCGGT
>CAYOPA010000543.1:0-3433 GCA_964405625.1 uncultured Bryobacterales bacterium | reverse complement strand
TAAGAAGTTTATTGACGGGTTCCACTACGACGCTCACCCAATGGGCATGCTGGTGAGCACGGTGGCGGCGCTGTCGACCTACTATCCAGCCGCCAAGAACATCGCCAGCAAGACGAACCGGCGGTTGCAGCAGCTCCGGCTGATCAGTAAGATGCCGACGCTGGCCGCCTACGCTTACCGCCACAGCCAGGGGCTGCCGTACATCTACCCCGACATCGGCCTTTCGTACACCGAAAACTTCATGAACATGCTCTGGCGGCGGGCGGAGCCGAAGTACGACCCCAGCCCGGTGCTGGCGCATGCGCTGGACGTGCTGTTCATCCTGCACGCAGACCACGAGCAGAACTGCTCGACGAGCACGATGCGCACGATCGGTAGCTCGAACGCGGACCCCTACGTTTCGCTGGCCGGCGCTTGCGGCGCGCTTTACGGCCCGCTGCACGGCGGCGCAAACGAGGCCGTGCTGACGATGCTGGACGAGATCGGCTCCCTGGAGCGGATTCCGGCCTTCGTCAAGGAAGTGAAGGAAGGCGAGCGGCGGCTGATGGGCTTCGGCCACCGGGTCTACAAGAACTACGACCCGCGGGCGAAGATCATCAAGCAGATCGCCGATGAGGTCTTCGAGGTGACCGGCAAGAACCCGAAGATCGAGCTGGCGAAGGAGCTGGAGCGCATCGCGCTCGAAGACGACTACTTCGTCAAGCGGCGGCTGTACCCGAACGTGGACTTCTACTCGGGCATCATCTACGAGGCGATGGGCTTTAAGCCGGAGATGTTCACGGTGCTTTTCGCCATCGGCCGCACGGTGGGCTGGCTGGCGCACTGGGAAGAGCTCATGGAAGATCCCGAGCGGCGCATTGCGCGTCCTCGGCAGATTTACCTGGGTCCCGGCGAGCGCGAGCTGGTGCCGATCGAAGAGCGGCTGGGGCGGATGCAGAGGCTGCGGATCTAGCGCGTTTCAAGCGATTAACGATGTTGGGGCCCCGGGATACCGGGTCCCCGATTTTTTCTTGACGGCGACCAGTCTCGCTGGCTATTCGATACGAAGGCGACCCGCCACGGAAACGTGGGCGGCTCAAGAGCGCGGCAACGAGCCGCCCGGCTTCAGCCGGCGGGCGCCAGCCTTATCGCCACTGAATCAGGTCGGGCCGCGCCCCCTCCCGGCGTCCCGATTCGCGCACGGCGTCCCGAATCGCCTCGGCGTGCTGGGCCGGAACTCCCAGGACGCGGATATACCACCCTTTGCCTCGGACCTCCAGGTTGGACGCGCCGAGAAAGGAGATCGGGAACGGCCGGCGAATGGCGATGTCCGTCGCTTGGTGAGCCTCGTAGGTGTCGGTGGCGCGACTCAGCACGCCGGTGGAAACCTCGATGCGCTCGGTGGAGATTCGGTAGCGTGTCGCACGCAACTTGAAGAACCGTAAGACCAGTTGGAGACAGCCGAGCCCGCCCAGGACCATGAAGACCAGCGCCGGAATCTCGGCGGGTATGGGCGACGCTCCCGGAGCTGTCGCCAGGGCCGAAAATGCGAAGGCGGCGAGGCCCATCAAGAAGGCGTACCGCAAGATCAGCCCGACCAGCAGGGCCAGCGAGGGCGACCCCTGCCAGACGAGCGCCTCGCGGGCCTGTCCGAGCACGTCATGCACCTTGTCGGTGAACGCCACGCCCTCGGTCTGGCCCATCACGCCGCCGGGCTGCACTTGGGTGGGGGCGACGGTCGGCTGCGCCGGACGCGCCTGCTTGACCGGAACCGCCGGCTGGATGACGTCGATCTCGGCGCCGGTCGTCTCCACCACCATCCCCATTTGAAAGCCGCACATTGGGCAGAAACGGCCCGACCCTTGGTGCCCGCACTTCTGGCAAGTCTGCACTTCCGTCATCTCGATCTCCTCCGCTCCCCCGTGAACAGTTCAAGTTTACGAGCTACCGCTGCGTCGGGCAACCTCGGCCCTGGATGCACCGGACCCCAACCGGCAAGGTTGGGGTCCGGGGTGGAAACCTATTGCAGCCACCGTCAAAAACTGATCGATCAATCACCGCGCAGGTCACACCCGGAGCGCGCCCCCCGGGCTGAGTCCTACCATGGCGATTGGGACCCGCACCAACTTTTCTGGATCTGATCGCCGTCCGGTCGCCAGCGTTGCTGACCGAGTTGGCGCAGTTCTCTCGGCCGCCCCGCCCACAATGTCGTGCCTCCCAAAGTGTCTCTCTGTTCAGAGGGCCGTTCTACTTTGCTCGTTCTGAGACCGGCTCGTGTTGCGCTAAGACAGGCGAGAGGAGCCTTGACGTGGAAGGCAACCTGTGGCTACTATTTTGCATGGCGCCAGGCGCTGGGAGGTATGTGTGTTCTTTGTTCGCATCGCGTATTTTTCGGTTTTTGCTTTCCTTTGTTCAAGTAACTTCCTATCCGCAGCCTCTATTTTCAGCCGAGTCGAATGCGGCGTCGGTCTGATTGGAGGCGGATCGTTAGTGCAGTCAGACCAAGAATCGTGCTCCCTCGGCGACCTTACGGACATCCAACAGCCGGTCGCCAATGCGAGTATTGAATTCGACGGCGTCTCCTTTGCTGGCGGCAACCTCGCGATCAGCGCTGTTGGTCGAGCGGAAGCGGGATTTGGCACTGTTGAGACCGCGGTACCAACCGTCGTGCCAGCCTTCGTGCCAGCCTTTCTGGCTGGCGCAGCGACATTTGACTTTACTCTGTCGTTTATTGCCGTAACGCAAGGCCCGATCCGCGCTGGGGTGTTGGATCTCTTCATCTTTGCCGAGGTGGATAGCCTCGATGGCTTTGGCGTGGCCGCGGTTGAAGTAGCAGGACAGAGTGTGTCTGCAACTCAAGGCATCGGCGGGGGAAGCGACTTTTCGGGTACGATTCCCATTACACTCGGGGCCTCGATTCCGGTCTGGATCACACTTCGCGGCGAGGTACGATCCGAGGACGGGTTCATCGATTCACGTCCCGCTTCACTCCTCGGGGGGGTCTTGGTTTCGGCTTCGGCCTCGGATGTCGACGGTTTGCCCGTGCCAATTGGTGAAGTCCCTGAGCCCAGTTCGCACTTCTTTCTTTTCACGGGACTGATTGCGTTTGCGGCTTGGCGTCGTCGCCCCTGGACCCGTTAATCGCTTCATTGACGACGGATCGGTGGCGCTGGATTGGCGCCGTCACCCATCTCATCCGTCTTACCGCTCTGGCAGCGAAGGCCGCCTTCGAGTGCGGCTGCCCATAATCTCAACCGGCGCCATCACCTCGCGCCGAAAGTAACCCAGTGCCATCCCACATCAACCGAAGAAAAATTGGCTCTTCCGGGAACTCAGTGGGTAGCGGCGTCGGGATCGAGGTCCAAGCCGCCGCAGTGGAAGTAGATGGCGTTGATGAAATTCTGTTGATTGCGGAAGCCGCGGGCGGTGGCCTTGACCCATTGAATCCGAGAGT
>CAYOPA010000542.1:0-3438 GCA_964405625.1 uncultured Bryobacterales bacterium | reverse complement strand
CTTGTACCTCACGTGAGAATGCAGCCGCGCCCGGCGTAGATCGACAGTTAGTGCGGGTCACGCATCCGTTTCATCCCCTGTTTGCACGGCGGTTGCCATGCGTCGGCCGCCGCCAAAACCGGCATGGGGAACGGCTCTTGCTGCAGACCGAAGATGGCGTTGTTTGGTCAGTTTCTCCGCGGTGGACTGATCTTGCGGGGCCCGATCCGGAAGTTGTCATAGGTCATGGTCTCGCGCCGTTGCGGTTCTCCGATTTGATGGAACTGGCTGATTTGGTGGATCGCCTCAGTGACAAGTCGATGAGGTGGCCTCGGGATGTTCCGTAAAGGCAATTATGCCGCATTTGTAAAGCGAACTACGCCGCAAATCGTACCATCGGAGGGCAGGATGGGCGACATTTCTCAGTTTATCGGCCATGGCTCGGCCGCCATGGGTAGGCGCGATCTTGACATTGTCGCTAATAGCGGCGTAAATAAGCTTACGCTTCTCCCGCTTTATACGCCCAGAGCCAGTGATGCCTGCCAAGCCCGACAGCCGGCGATCAAAGACCGAGGCCCTCATCGAAGAGGGTGCTTTCAATCCGGCGCCGGACAAGGTCCGCGATCCGAAGTTCCGCGGCAGCGAATTCTTCGATCCACGCGACGTCGTACAAGTCAAATACGAGATGCTGCGTCGCGTATCCTTCGACAAGCTGTCGGTGACGGAGGCTTCCGACGAATACGGCGTCTCCAGGCCGACCTACTACCAGGCCAAGGCGAACTTCGAGGTGGCCGGAATTGCGGGACTGCTGCCCGCCAAGCCGGGGCCCCGCGGGCCGCACAAGATCGACGATGCGGTCCTGGCGTTCCTGCAGGCGCGGCTGGCCCCGGGCGAACCCGTTCGCGCCCGGGAACTGGCCAAGCTGGTCCGCCACGAACTCGATATCGAACTCCATCCCAGAACGATCGAGCGGGCGCTAAAAAAAAGAACTGGCAGGTGAACCGTGCCGCGAACGCCGCATGCTCTATCGTGTCGCCAGCCATTGTGACCCAATACGAGGCGCTGCGCGCCGCCGCCCTCGGCGAAGCGCTGCCGCTCATGGCCCGCAGCGGCCTCGTGCTCTTTCTGCGCCGTGGCATGTGGGGATGGGCCCGGGCGCTGACCGCGGCGGCAAGCTCCCCTCGAGAACCGGCAAGCTCCCCTCGAGAACCGATTGACTGGCCCGCGGCCGCCTGGCCGATGCATGGCGGACGCAACGCCGTCGTTCACGTCCTTGCGACGATCGCCACCAGCATCAACGACACCGGGATATCTGAACGGAGAGCACCATGAACGCACAACTCAAAGTTCAACCCCACCACCTTGAACGCAGCGCCTACCTCTACATCCGCCAGTCCTCGATGCGGCAAGTCGTCGAGAACGCCGAGAGCGCCAAGCGGCAATATGCGCTTCGCGGACGCGCCGTCGCCCTTGGCTGGCGTGACGAGCAGATCGTCGTCGTCGACAACGACCAGGGCGAATCCGGCGCATCGGCGGCCTGGCGCGAGGGGTTCCAGCGGCTGGTCAGCGATGTCGGCCTGGGCCGCGCCGGGATCGTGATGGGCTTGGAAGTGTCCCGTCTGGCGCGCAACAACGCCGACTGGCAGCGCCTGCTGGAGATCTGCGCCCTTGCCGACACCCTGATCCTCGACGAGGATGGCGTCTACGACCCGGCCAGCTTCAACGACAGGCTTTTGTTGGGTTTGAAGGGCACAATGAGTGAGGCCGAGCTGCATGTGATCAAGGCGAGATTGCGCGGCGGCATCCTCAACAAGGCCCGGCGCGGCGAGTTCCGCTGCCCTCTGCCGACCGGGCTGGTCTATGACCACGGCGGCAATGTGGCGCTCGATCCGGACCTGCAAGTCAGGGAAACGATCGCCCATTTCTTCGAGACGTTCTCTCGCGTCGGGTCCGCCTCCCAAACCGTCAAGACCTTTCATCGGGATGGTCTTCTGTTCCCCTCGCGCCTGCACAACAGCGAGACGGTCTTCCGGCCGCTGACCGTGTCGACTGCCCAGCGCGTTCTGACCAATCCGCGCTACGCCGGCGCCTACGCCTATGGCCGAAGACAGTTTCGGCGCACCATCGAGGGCAAGAAGACGGTGCGTGCCCGGGCCAATGACGACTGGCTGGCCTGCATTCCCGATGCTCATCCCGGCTACATCAGCTGGCAGCAACATCAGGAGAACCTGGGAATTCTCGAGGCGAACGGCCATGGATATGATGCGACACGGACGTCAATTCCAAGAGAAGGCCCGGCGCTGCTGCAGGGGCGGGCCGTGTGTGGGCAATGCGGCCGGCATCTGCGGGTTCGCTACGCCGCCCGGCGCGGCCGGCACGAAGCCTGGTACATCTGTGATCGCGCCCATACCTATCGCGGCGACCCCCTGTGCCAGTCGATCGCCGGGCCTGCGGTCGACGAAGCCGTCGGCATGCTGATTGCCGAGCAGATTACGCCGGCGGCCGTCGAACTGGCACTCGAAGTGCGCAGGGAGATCCAGGCACGGCATCAAGAAGCGGACCGGCTGCGCTGCCGCGCGATCGAGCGCGCCCGAACGGAAGCCGATCTCGCCCAGCGGCGCTTCATGCTGGTCGACCCCAATAACCGTCTCGTCGCCGACACGCTCGAAGGCGAATGGAACGACAAGCTCCGCATTTTGGCCAATGCCCGCGAGGAGCGCGAACGCGCCCGAGAGCACGATCAATTCATCCTCGACAACGCTGTCCACAAGCGGCTCATTGCAATGACGGCGGACTTCAAGAAGCTCTGGTCCGATCCCGACACCCCGAACCGCGAACGCAAGCGGCTGCTTGCCCACATCGTCGAGGACGTCACCCTCCTCAAGCTGCCGGCGGAAGGAACGACCAAGGCCCATGTTCGATTCAAAGGCGGCAAGATCCAAACGCTCACCACCATGAGCCCAAAGTCGTCGGCCCAGCAGATCAAGACCCAGCCCGGTATCATCGAACTGGTCGACAGGCTTCTCGACGACCACATCTATTCCGAGATCGCCGAACTCCTCAACCGGCAAGAATATCGACCAGGCGAGGCCGCGCGCCGCGACCGCCGCGACGCTCGCTTCACCGCCCTGCGGGTGGCCTATCTTGTCCACCGATACAACTTGCGCCCGCGATATGACCGCCTGCGAGCGCGCGGCATGCTGACAAAGCAGGAAGCGGCAGCGCGGCTCAATATCCATGAAGCCACCGTCACCAGCTGGGCCAAACACGGCCTCATAGCCAGCCACGCCTACAACGGGCACTCTTGCCTCTACGAACTCCCCGATTCAGACCTGCCGCAAAAGCATTCCAGCCGCTGGAACCGGCTCGCCGATCGGGCAGCTACACGCCGACAAAATCCCAGCCAGGCAAAACCCTCAGCTGAAGATGAAAGAGGGGTAGTATGAACCCAGATCGTTG
>CAYOPA010000541.1:0-3439 GCA_964405625.1 uncultured Bryobacterales bacterium | reverse complement strand
ACTGGTTGTGCGCTTCCACGAACCAGAGCATCTTGTCCACGCCGCGCGAGATGCCCGTGAACAGATCGGCGGTATCCATGTCGCCGGCCTTGTCAGCGGCATCGATCGCAGCACGGACCTTCTTGCCGAACTTGGCCAGCGCGGCCGAGTAGGCGTCCACATGCTCCTTGCCCGAGCGGATCTCGGTCGAGTAACGCGGCAACTTGGTGTCGGAAGCGACGGTCTGGGCCGTTCCGTCGGCCACGCCGCCCAACTGCACAATGCGCTCGGCGAGATCGTCGGAGTACACGGCGGCTTCGTCGGCGGCTTGGTCAAAAAGCTGATGCAGGGCGATGAAGCTGGGGCCCTTAACGTTCCAATGCGCCTGCTTGGCCTGCATCCGCAGGTCAATCGCGCCGACCAGCGCCTGTTGCAACAAAGTGATCACTTCCAGGCGGGTGTTTTCGGGCAGATCATTCTTGGTGAGGTTGAGTTGAAGTTTTTCGGTGGCTGTCATGGTGTTCCTTTTGTTGATGCCCGATCCGACTCTCCTGTTGCGAAAAAGAGGTTGACTTACGAAGATCTTCGTAATACGATCCTCTTCGTAGACATGCCAAGCTCTCCGCCACGACCAACCGACGCCGAGCTTGAAATTCTCACCGTGCTGTGGAGCCGTGGCGCAAGCACCGTGCGGGACGTTCACGACGTGATCGCCCAACGCCGGACGGCGCAGTACACCACCGTGCTGAAGCTGATGCAGATCATGCTCGAAAAAGGCCTGGTGCGGCGCGACGCCAAGCAACGCGCCCACCTCTATGAGCCGGCTCTGCCGCCGGAGGAAACCCGGCGGCGGTTGGCTGGCGATCTGCTGGAGAGGGCGTTCGAGGGCTCGGCGAAAAGCCTGCTCTTGGGCGCGCTGTCGTCGCGAAAAGCCTCGAAACAGGAGCTTGACGAAATCCGCAAACTGCTCGATGAGCATGAGGCCGCCCATCCGGCCTCGGGGAGTGAAGACGATGCTTGAGATGTGGGTCCACACGCCGCCGGCGCAGGCGATTGGCGCCGCTTTGTTGCATTCGGTCTGGCAGGCCGCCGTGGCGGCCGTCGTCCTGGCCGGAGCGCTGTATCTGGTCCGCCCCGCCTCGGCGCGCGCCCGGCATGACGCGGCCTGCGCCATGCTGCTCGCCATCGGCGCGGCCTTCTCCGTCACGCTCGCGGCTTGCTACCCGCGCGTCTCCGGCAACGCGTTGCAAGACGCCGCCGCCGCGGGCTCGTCCGGCGCGCTTGCCGCGCTTGCCGCCGCAACCCCCGAAGGCTCGTGGGGCGCAGCCCTGACGGCGCTGGCTCCGTGGTTGGCGCCTTGGTGGATGGCGGGCGTCCTGCTGCTCAACGTTCGGCGCCTCGTGGCGTGGGTCGGAGTGCGCCGGCTTCGCACCGCGGGCGCCGTCGCCGCCCCAGACCCGTGGTCGCGGCGATTGGCCGATCTGGCGGGCCGCTTCGGCGTCTCCGCACCAGTCACATTGCTGGAGTCCGGCCGCATTGAGTCACCGGTCGTCCTGGGGCTCTTCAAACCCGTGATCCTGGTCCCGATCGGGATGCTGACCTCCACGCCGGCCGCGCACGTGGAGCTCGTCCTGCTGCATGAGCTGGCGCACATCCGCCGGCGGGACTACGCCGTCAACCTGCTGCGAGGCTTGGCGGAGAGCCTGTTCTTTTACCACCCGGCGGTCTGGTGGATATCCAGCGTGATCGCCGAGGAGCGGGAGCATTGCTGCGACGATTTGGTGGTCGAGGTCTCCGGGGATGCGCGGGAATACGCCGCCGCCCTCGTCGGGCTGGAGACGTTGCGGTCGGCGCCGGAGCCGGCGCTGGGGGCGTCGGGTGGCTCCCTGCTGCGGCGGGTGCGGCGCTTGCTGCGTGGGGAGCCCGTCCCTCGCACGGCTCCCGCCGCCGCGGCGACGGCGGCTTTGCTGACGGTGGGGCTGGCGCTGTTCGGCTGGCAGACCGCAGGCTTCGCCGCGCCACAGGACGAGCAGCTCAGCTCGTACGAAAAGTGGCTCCAGCAAGACGTCGTGTACATCATCGAAGACGCCGAGAAGACCGCCTTCCTCGCGCTGAGCAGCGACGCCGAGCGCGACCGCTTTATCGAGCAGTTTTGGGAGCGCCGCAATCCCGCCCCTGGCGCTACTCCGAACAAATTCAAGGAAGAGCACTATCGGCGGATCGCCTATATGAATTCCCGGTATTCCACGATGGGAGGGGTGGCCGGCTGGACCACTGATCGCGGGCGAATCTACATCCAGGTGGGCCCGCCCGACGAGGTTGAATCGCATCCTTCAGGAGGCGGCCGGCTCGCGGACGAGCTCGGACCCGCCATACCCTACGACATCTGGCGGTACTGGACCGACGGAGGCACGACCTCCTACACCTTCGCGGACCGCAATCGAGACGGCCTGTACCAACTGATCCAACGCTAAAACAGAAGGACCTGCGATTGACCGTCCGTCGCAGCCCTGATAGGATGGAGGTTTGACGAGGCGCTGAGTCCGGCGCGGGCTCCGCGCCTTTTCTGCGCCTTGAAGGAAGTGTCACCAAGCGATGCCGAAGAGAACATTCCAACCTAACCGCCGGCGGCGCTCCAAGACGCACGGCTTTCGCTCGCGGATGAAGACCGTGGGCGGACGACGCGTGATCAAGGATCGCCGTCGCAAGGGGCGTCATGCCCTCACCGTCAGCGACGAGCGCAAGTCCTAAGCCTGTCGAGCCCGCCGTCGACCAGAGCTTCCCCAAATCGCGCCGTCTGCTCAAGCGGCCCCAATTCCGGGCCGTCTACGACGCCGGGCTCAAGTTGCCCGGCCCTTACTTTTTGATTTTCTGGCGTGAACGCGGCGACAATGAGCCATCGCTGATCGGGTTGACCGCGACGCGCAAGTCGGGCAAGTCGGTCGTGCGTACACGCGGCAAACGGCTGATTCGAGAAGTGGTTCGTCGCAACTGGGCGGCTGTTCCGCCGGGGCTCGACATTATCTTTCACTTGCGCCGCGAAGTTCCCGGCGCGACCTACGAGCAGTTTGAGCGCGAAGCGTTGCGCCTGCTCGGCAAAGTCACTCGACGGTTGGGACGGCTGGAGTAAAGATCCATGGGCTGGGGACAGAAGATCGTCGTCTTCCTGCTGCTGTTCTACAAAACCCAGATTTCGCCTTTCCTGCCCTCAGCCTGCAAGTATCAACCAACCTGTTCGATGTACGCTAAAGAAGCGGTGGAACGTTTCGGGGTCCTCAAGGGGCTTCGGCTGACGCTGCTACGCCTGCTGCGCTGCAATCCGTTCGCCCGCGGCGGACACGACCCGGTTCCCGACGCCTGATGCCCGACCATAACGAAGAACAGTTCGTGCAGCGCCGACTGCTGCTCGCGTCCCTGCTGTCCGCTGCACTGATTTTGGGCTATTTCTACGCCCAGACGC
>CAYOPA010000540.1:0-3442 GCA_964405625.1 uncultured Bryobacterales bacterium | reverse complement strand
GTCGCCCTCCGGCCAAAGCTCATGCGGGTCAGGAGCCACCAGATCGTACACCGATTGGTCGGAGGTCTGCGCCCAAACGCCGTACAGAGACTCGTAGCGAGCGGCTGTCAGTTGCTGTTTCAGCTCCAGAACGAGCCTCTGGTCATGTTCCTGGAGGCCGCGGACCTGGTGTGAACGCATCCGCTTCTCCAGCCGAAACGCCGTCAGGATGCGTTCCCGAGTCGATGGCTGATTGCGGACCGAGCGCGGCCACCGGGTCTCCGTGAAGCCCTTGAATGTCGCCTCGGCGGCTCGGCCGTTCCACCGTCGGTCGGTCACATAGGTCACCCGGAAGGCTCCCAAGCGTTCCCACAAGGGGGCGTGGCGGTCGAGAAACGAGCGGAACCGCCGCTCGGAATACACCTGCGGATCGACGTAGCAGAACGCCACAGCGGGCCGGGTTGCGAACGAATCACGGTGCAGATAGAGCGGGAATCGGTCGATCCAGCGGCTCTGAATGGCGGGCAAGATATACCGGGGCACAGAGCGCTCTCGGACTAGGAACCGGGTCTTGTCTCGGTCCGACAGCAGGTGGCGGCGGTCTGAATGGGCTAGCACAAAGTCCAGAGTGAGCAGACGGGTGTGGATCGCCGAAGGCTTCCGCTTGCGACGATTCCGGCAGTCCGGTGAGCCGATCGCACGATAGAACCAGCGCCGCGAAAGGTGGTAGAGCTCGATGCCGCCCGGCCCGAGATACCGTTTCGCGTGGCAGTTTTCCAGAAGCTTCGCCGCGAGCGTCGTCTCCGGCCGGCCTCGCTTCGTACCCAAGAACTGGCGGAAATGCCGGCGAAGGAAGTAGCCTCCGACATCCCCGACGAGGCAAAGGAACCGGGCCTCGCGCTCGGTGTAGCCGTTGCGTCGAAGGATCGTAAGGCCGTCGGAATCGATCAAATCGAGAGAATCCCGGCTGTGATCTCGCGCTCATCACGGACCGGCGATCCGGCGCCGGAAGAGTCGCCGCCGAGGGAGTAGAGCCGGAATCCGGCCTGTGCCTTCGCCGAGATCTGAGCCCGCTTGTAGTGGTCCGTCGTCAGCTCGAGGCTGACCCGTGAGGCAATGCCCTGGTCCGACTCATACTCGATCCGGACATCAGGCACCTGGACATGGCCTCGGATAACCCGAAGACCGTGCCGAGACGCGACTTGTCGCTGCGCCTGCTCGAACGCTTCCGGGCCTTCTTCGGCGGCCTTGCTGAGGTCGCGGTTGAGCTCCCGCTTGATCTGGAAGTCGAGCTGGACGCGCCGGATCGTGCCTCCATTGGCACGGATTTCCGCGGCTTCGGCCTGGAACATTCGATACAGCGCCGCGTCGTGATCGATCTCCTTTTCCTTGACGAAGCCCCGATAGAGCTCCTGCTCTGAACCCGCTTCACGGAACTGCTCGGCGGTTGCCAACCCCTCTTCGGTCAGCGTCAGGACGCTGATCCTCCTATCCCTATCGGAGTCGAAGCTGCGCTGCTCGACGAGTCCCTGCTCACGCAGCGATCGAAGGTCCTCTCGTTTGCGTACTGCGTCACCGGCATAGGCGAACCGCTCCAAGTCGGCTTCGTCCACGACTCGAAACGTTCCGATCGTCTGCAGTGCGTCAATCTCCGATTGCCGGAGACGATAGATCTCGTCGCGAACGCGAACCGCATCGCGCGGATCGGGCTCCGGCGGCTTGCGCTCCACCGGGATGCGGTCGCGATCGAGCGATCGAATCTCGATGCGTGTTGAACACTCCCGGTCGCGCCCGACCGACTCTCTCCTGTGGTCCCGTAGGGACGTCGGGCCGCGCGAATCGTCCCGCTCGATGTTGAGTCCCCGGCTCATGGCTTCTCCTCATGAAGAGTCGAAGCATCGGGGCGACCTCAGTGTCCTGGTTGCCCTGAGCTTTCACTCGGAAAGCCCCTCGAATCCAAGGGGCCCGGTTCAGGGGCCACAACCCCCTATGACCAAACTAGATCGCTCGCCGCACCAGATTCTGAATGTCAAGGAAGTCGCCAGCGAGCTGCGCTGCTCGAAGGCGCACGTTTTCAACGCCATCGCCGGCCGTTTGCGCAACGTCACCCGGCTGCCGGCGATCCGCATGAGCCGCCGGAAGCTCGTCCGTCGCAGCAGCCTCGAATCCTGGATCGAAATGAACGAGCTCGGATCGCCTCGCCGTGGTACGCTGCCAAGCGAACCAGGAACGGACTCCGTGTGCGCGCGAAAGGAGGACTTTCATGCGTAGACGGTTCCAAAAAGGAAGCGTGCAGAAGCAACGCAATCGCTGGGTTGGTCGGTGGTACGAGGGCGGACGCCGCAAGGCGCGCGTGCTCGGCCACATCGGCAAGATGACGAAGGCGCAAGCGCAGGTCGCCTTGGCAGCCATTCTGGCGCCGATCAATCAGGCTGGCGGAGACGGCCCCGACAATCGCGAGATGACGTTTCGCGAGTTCGTCGAGGCGGTCTTTCTGCCTTGCTACCGGCGTCGGTGGAAGGCGTCAACAGCCATCACGAACATCGACCGGATGAAGCGGCATCTCGAACCCGCTTTGGCCGCCCAGCCCATGCGCAGCTTCAGGCGCGATCAACTGCAAACCCTCCTGGACGAGAAGTGCGCCGACGGGCTCTCGTTCAGCATGGTCGCTCACCTTCGCTGGGATCTCCACCAGCTCTTCAAGCTGGCCCAGGCCGAAGGCTACGTCGACCGCAACCCCTCAAGCCTCCTGTACACCCCGCGGGAGGCCACGTCACAACCCAAACCAATCATGAAGCCACAGGAGGTCAGGAAGCTGTTCGATTGTCTCGATCTCCGCGAGCGTCTGATCGTGGAGCTAGCCGTGCTCGGCGGAATGCGACCGGGGGAGATCTTCGCCCTCAAGTGGCAGGACGTTGAGGACGCTCACGTCGAGGTCAAGCGACGCGTATATAAAGGAGACATCGACACACCCAAGACCCGCAGCTCGCGACGAACGGTGGCGCTTCCGGAGAGCGTCATGCGGGACATCGCGGAGTGGAAGACCGACTGCCCAAGCGTCGAGCTGGACGCTTGGCTGTTCCCGTCGGAGAAGCTGA
This sequence comes from uncultured Bryobacterales bacterium, assembly GCA_964405625.1. GTDB lineage: Bacteria > Acidobacteriota > Terriglobia > Bryobacterales > UBA6623 > RI-231. Next base: position 365 of record CAYOPA010000540.1, on the reverse strand, counting down.
CCACGCCGTTCTCGCGGGAGAACTGCTGGCAACGAAACCTGGGACCTAGGCTCAAGGCGAACGGCCTCGGCTGGGTCAACTTCCAGGTGATGCGCCGGACGCACTCGAGCCTGATGTGGGAACTTGAAGTCGATCCGAAGGTGACGGCCGACCAGCTCGGCCATTCCGTGGACGTCAACCAGAACGTCTACACGCAAGCCAACCTGAATCGCCGCTTGGAGGCGGTGAGGCGGTTGGAGAACGCCTGTCAAGCCGCCGACGCGGCTTAACGGACTACAAACGGACTACAGACTTCGAGGCTGGCTGTAAGTTGTTGAAAACATGGAGCGGGAGACGGGGATCGAACCCGCGACATTCAGCTTGGG
>CAYOPA010000539.1:0-3454 GCA_964405625.1 uncultured Bryobacterales bacterium | reverse complement strand
GTGTTCAGCGTGAAGCCGTTGAAGTACATCAGCGCGAAGGTCGAAATCACCGAAATCGGGATGGCGACGCCGATGATCAAGGTAGAAGACAAGCTGCGCAAAAAGAACAGCAGCACGGCGACCGCGAGCGCGGCGCCGATCATCGTCGCCGACTTGACGTTGTTGATGGCGGTCATGATGAAGTCCGCCGTGTCCATCGTCTTGTCGATGCGAATGCCCGGGTACTCGGCGTGGATGCGGTCCACTTCCTGCCAGAGCGCTTCCGAGACTTTGACGGTGTTGGAGCCCGACTGCTTGTAGACGATAATCCGCATCGCCTCCTTGCCGTTGACGCCCACGTAATAGCGGATATCCTCGTTGCCGTCCTCGACATCGGCCACATCGCGCACATAAACCGGCACGCCGTCGCGCGAGGTGAGCGCTACGTTGAGGATCTGGTCGAGGTTTTCGTACTCGCCCGTCGTGCGCAGCAGCACTTCAAAGCGGCCTTCCTTGACCGGCCCGACCGGGCGGTTGAGGTTCTCGCTGCGAATCCGCTGGACGACCTGCGCCACCGAAAGGTCCAGGGCACGGAGCTTGTCGAGGTTCAAGTCGACGTTGATCTGCCGTCGCAGGCCGCCGTTTACACCAACCTGGCCGACGCCCGGCACGCGCTCCAAGCGGTGCAGCAGGCTCAGCTCGACAAAGCTGCGCAACTGCTTCGGCCCCATCTCCTCGGCCGCCGCCGTCAGGAACATGATCGGGAACTGAGTGACGTCGAACTTGAAGATGAACGGCGGGTCAATATCGTCAGGCAGTGTGCGGCGGCCGCGGTCCAGCCGCGAGCGCACCTCATCGGAGGCGACGTTGATATTGGTGCCGTAGATGAACTCGACGCGAACCGACGAGCGCCCTTCCGACGAGGTCGAGCTGATGCGCTCCACGCCCGGCGCCGAGCCGACGATCTGCTCCAGCGGCCGGCTGACCAGAGTCTCCATCTCCTCCGGGGCCACGCCGGGGTAGTCGATGTTGATGCTCAGGGTGGGCTGGTCCACCTGCGGCATCAGGTCGACGGGAATCTCCACAAAGGAGATTCCTCCTAACAACATGCAAACCAAGCAGGCCATCAGGATCGTGACGGGTCGGCGAATGGAGAATTCTGGAAGACTCATGGAAGCACCCCCCCCGGGCCCGTCACGGATATTGTCGAGATGCGGCCTTCAACCTTAAGGCTTCCGGAGCGGGCGGAAGGTTACGCGGGGCGCGGCTCCCGCGGAGCCGCGTCTCCGCCCGCTCCGAACCGGAAACCTACGCCGCGAGCACGGCTTCCGTTTCCAACACCCGGGCCGCTTCATGCAGCACCGCCGCGATGCGCACGGCGGCCAGCACCTGATCCTCCGTCATGCCCTTGCCGCGCACGACCTTCTCATGCGAATCCACGCAGGAGCCGCAGCCGTTGATCGCCGACACCGCCAGGCACCACAGCTCGAAGTCAACCGGGTCGGAGCCGTGCGTGCGGATGATGTTCATGCGCAGCCCGGCCCGCATGGTGGCGTATTTTTCGTTGGACGAAAGGTGCAGGAAGCGGTAGTAGATGTTGTTCATCGCCATCACGGCGGCGGCGCCGAGCGCGGCATTGCGGTCGGTCTCTGTGAGATGACCGGCGGCCTCGGCGGCGACGACATTGAGCAGCTCGTCGTTCTGGCAGGCGGCCGCGCACGCCAGCGCCGCGCCCCAGGTCTGCCGCGCGGTCAGCTCGGGCTGACGCAATACGCTGGAAAGATTCAACTTAAGGTCCTTGGCGTAGTCCGGCAAGGACTCGCGAAGCTCATCGAGAGTCATCGTGCTTCTCCTGAAATGATTGGCGGATACTAGGCGGGCGCGGCGGAGGTGGCCGCCGCGCCCGCGGTCGAGAACATTGGGAATAGGCCGAAGCCTTAGACGTTCAGGGTCTCCTGCCCCTTCTCCCAGTTGCAGGGGCACAGCTCGTCGGTCTGGAGCGCATCCAGCACGCGCAGAACTTCATGCGGGTTGCGGCCGACCGAGAGGTCGTTGACCGAGACGAAGCGAATGACGCCGTCCGGATCGACGATGAACGTGGCGCGCTGGCAGACGCCGGCGTTCGGGTCGAGAATGCCGAGCGCCTCGGAGAGCTCCCGCTTCACGTCGGCCAGCATGGGGAACGGCAGGTCGCGTAGGTCCTCGTGGTCCACGCGCCAGGCGCGATGCACGAACTGCGAATCCGTGGAAGCGCCCAGCAACTGCGTGTCGCGGTCGGCGAATTCAGCGTTGAGCTTGCCGAAGGCGGCTATCTCGGTGGGGCAGACGAAGGTAAAGTCCATCGGCCAGAAAAAGACGATCTTCCACTTGCCGGGATAGTCCTTATCGGTAATCGTGGCAAACGCCTTCGTCATGTCGCGGGTCGTATCGACGCAGGCGGAAAGGGCGTATTCGGGGAACTTCTGTCCAACTCCAAGCATGTTTGATTGATCTCCTCTAAACGATTGAAAATGCGAAACGAAAGCATGAGCCGCCGGCGGGCGCGGCCCAGTCTTTTGCGGGGTTGCGGGTCAGGCCGTCGCCGAGCCTCCCGCCTGTCGGCACTCCGGGCAGAGGCCGTGAGCCTCCACCTGATAGCGCCGAATCTCAAATCCGTGGGGAGCGGGCTCGGCCGCCCGCGCCTCGTCCAAACCGGCGTCGTAGAAGTCCACCACCTTGCGGCAGCTCTCACACACCAAGTGGTGATGCCGGGCGAGGTTGGCGTCCAGGCGGCTGGTCTGGTGCAGCAGGTTGACCTCGCGGATCAGGCCGATCTCGACGAAAGTGTGAATGTTCTTGTAAACGGTGGCGTGCGAAACGGAAGGAACCCGCTCACGCACGCGCTCGACAACCGCTTCCGGGCTCGGATGATCCACGCTCTCCAGCAGCACCTGGTAGATCACGAAGCGCTGGTGCGTCGCCGCCAGACCGGCCGCCGCGCAGCGGCAGCGGAAGTCAGCTAGGATCTGCGATTTTGCTTTGGGGGCGTACAAAACTTACTACTTAATAATTATTATCATTCGATAGCGATGCAGCATGTCAAGCCGTCAACGAGAATAAGAGACCGTGCGGTCCATGATCCGAGCGCTGCGCGCCTTCTGGTTGCTAGTCAGGCAGGCCGCTATTCGCTTCGACGCCGAAGATTGCTCGGTCCACGCGGCCGCCATCGCGTACTACAGCATCTTTTCGCTGCCGGGAGTGCTGGTGCTGGTGGTGCGGCTGGTGGGGTTTTGGCTGGGCAATGATCGGGTGCAGGAGCGCTTGGTCGGCCTTTTGTCGAGCCGGCTCGGCTCGGACACGGCGGAGATGTTGGGCCAGCTCGCGGCGTCCGGACCGACTTGGCAGTTCGACGCGGCGGCGCTGCTCGCCGGCGGCGCTCTGTTGTTTTCGGCGACCACCGCGTTTGCGCAGGTGCAGAGCGCGCTAAACCGGCTTT
>CAYOPA010000538.1:0-3458 GCA_964405625.1 uncultured Bryobacterales bacterium | reverse complement strand
AGTCGCATTATCTGTTCGGCGATCGTTTCGGACGACCGGGCAAGGGTAACGACAAAGGCAAGGTGGAAGGATTAGTGGGCTATGCGCGGCGCAACTTCCTCGTGCCGATTCCGCGCTTCGCGAGTTGGGACGAACTGAATGAACACCTGGAGCGCAAGTGCCGCGAACGCCGGGGGCGACGCCTGCGGCGGCATTCCGAGACGATCGGCGAGCGCTTCGAACGGGACCGCCAGGCGTTTCTGCCCCTGCCGGCTGCGGCGTACGAAGCCTGCGACAAGCGTTCGACGCGGGTGACGTCGTTGTCGTTGGTGCGCTACCGGACCAACGACTACTCCGTCCCAACGCGCTACGGCCACCGCGAAGTACTCGTGAAGGGCTACGTCGGTGAGGTGGTGATCTGCTGCGGCAGCGAAGAGATCGCGCGTCATCGGCGCAGCTACGAGCGCGAGGAGTTGATCTTCGACCCGCTGCATTACCTGGCGTTACTGGAGCGTAAGACGGGCGCACTCGATCAGGCGGCGCCGCTGACAGGTTGGGAACTGCCGGAAGAGCTCGCGCGACTGCGGCGGCTGCTGGAGGCGCGGCTGGGCAAGCCAGGAGCGCGCGAGTACGTGCAGGTGTTGCGGCTGCTGGAAGACTTCCCGCTCGAGCAGGTCAGCGCCGCCGTGAAAGACGCCATAGAGCTCGGCGCAATCGGCTTCGACGCCGTCAAGCATCTCGTGCTGTGCCGCATCGAGCGCCGGCCGCCGCGGTTGGATCTGGAGAACTATCCGCATCTGCCGGCGGCGCGCGTGGCGCGGACCGCGGCGGCGGACTACCTGGCGCTGCTGGGTGCGGGAGCCGAGTGATGGCCAAGCCAAAGCTGCTGCTGGAAGCGCATTTGAAAGCGTTGCGCTTGCCGACCTTCCTGCGCGAATACGACAAGGTTGCACGCCAATGCGCTCAAGAGGGGCTGGACTGCCCGCGCTATCTGTTGCGCTTGAGCGAGTTGGAACTGCTCGACCGCGAGCAGCGCGCCACCGAGCGCCGCATCAAGGCCGCCAAGTTCCCGGTCCTGAAGAGTCTCGAGACGTTTGAGTTCCGCTCGATCCCGTCGCTCAACAAGAGCCTGGTGCTGGAATTGGCTCGCTCGGAATATCTCGACCGCCGCGAGAATCTGCTGGCTCTGGGCAATTCCGGCACGGGCAAGACGCATCTCGCGCTGGCGCTGGGCTTGGCCGCCTGCCAGAGGGGCTATCGGGTGCGCTTCACCACCGCCGCCGCACTGGTCAACGAGTTGCTCGAAGCTCGGGACGAAAAGCGTCTGCTGCGCTTTCAAAAGCAGCTAGCCAAACAGGATCTGCTGATCGTGGACGAGCTCGGCTATGTGCCGTTGTCGAAGACCGGCTCCGAGCTGTTGTTCGAGATCTTCTCGCAGCGCTACGAACAAGCCTCAACGCTGGTCACATCGAACCTGCCCTTCAACGAGTGGACTGAGATCTTCGGCTCGGAACGGCTCACCGGCGCCCTTCTCGACCGGCTGACCCATCACGTCCACATCCTCGAAATGAACGGCGACAGCTACCGGCTCGAGCACAGCAAGAAAGCTCGCCAGCGCTCCGCGGACTCACCTTCCTGAGGCCTACGCTACGCCGCCGGCTGTGAAAGCGGGCTTCCACTCCGTCTGGGCCCGCCCCAAGGGCGTCCCCAGACTCCGCTCCAGCCCGCTTTCACAGCCGCTCTCGGAGATCTCTCCCCAACCGCCAACTGGTCTAGTTTTGCGGCGCCACAGTGGTCTAATTTTGCGGCGCCCTTGACAGATTGGAGAAAGCGCGGGGCGAATGGGCGCTGATCTGCACGACGCACAACATTTTGAAGCTGCACCGGATGGTAGCGGCCTGAAGCGGGGCCGGAAAGGGGCCGCTTTCGCTCGAAACGACGCTACGAGCGGAGGTTCTCGGGCGGATTCAGGGCCTGGCCGCCGACGCCAGGCGCCTTCCAGGGCCGATGCCGGAGGGCACACCGCCAAGTGGCCTCAATCTCCAGGATTGGCGGTTTATACTCGGACGGACTCCTGGTAGTTCTACACAAAACTGCCGTCGTCACGGGTAAGCTTTTCGATGTGGGAACCAGGGATAACTCGCCGTAGCGAGCGTCGTTTACCCGCTCGTCGCAGAAACAAAGCGAATCTCGGCAGTTGTTACCGGTGCGACGAGGTGACCAATCGTTACACGCTCCTTTCACGGCGGCTCAGTTCCCATCCTTGTGATCCGAAAGCACAGGGTGCGGCGACATTCTTCCAAGTTCCTCCACATCTACCTGACTTTTCAACTGGCGCCCCAGACTTGCATGGCGTTGTGCGGATTCGCGATCATCCAGACGAAAGTAAATGCGCGCCAATTCAACGTGAATCACGAAATTGTCTGGAACCAGATTAGCCTGCTCTTGCAATTCCTCGATCGCTTCTCGCGGCTTTCCAAGTCCAACCAGCGCCCTCGCCAAGCCCACTCTTGCCTCCGCGTGATCAGGTTTTCTTGCAAGCGCTGAACGGAAACGCCCCTCTGACTCGGCATACTTCTGCTGCTTTAGAAACAAGTCCCCGAGAAGGTAATAGGGTGCATGGTAATCGGGAGCGTAGTGGACCGCCTCAATCAAATGGCGCTCCGCTTCGACAAACTCTCCCGCGCCGAGAAATTCATGGCCCAGCCAGCTATGAAGTCGTCCAGACTGAGGAAGCAACGCTACACCTGTTTGGGCTACTTCGAACGTCCCGGAGTGGTATCCGGATCGATGGTGAGCCTCGATGAGAAGGAGGTAGATCTCCTCGTCTTTCAGGCCCGCCTGAACGAGAGGAAGAAGGACACGGCCTGCATCGCCATATCTGGCTTGCCGCGAATACTCGATCGAAAGCAACTTGGCTGCGTCCAGGTGGTCCGGCCGCACCGCGTGAGCCGCCTCCAGGTGGACAATCGCCTCCTCGTTCTTTTGTTGCTGGAGAAGTGTAGCGCCGAGCAGGAAACGCGGGAAGAATGAGTCCGGAGCAGCTTGAATCGCCTTGATCAAGAGGTCTTCCGCCTGGAGATAAGCACCTGCCGAAAAATGCAACAAGCCCAGTGCAGCTAACGCCTTGGCCTGAGCCGGGTCAAGCTGAATCGCCCGCTGAAGAAGTGGTTGCGCCTCCTCCGGCCGTCCTGAACGAAGTGCGCTCTCTCCCTTGGCGGCCAGTTCCGCGGCTGGCGTAGCCTCGGTACTAGGACAGACCGGCGTCAGCAACAAGAAGCATAGACCCACTGCGATGTGTCTCTTCAATTCCGCTCCGGCAGCGTCCCCTAGGAGTGTGTCCGAGTATTCATCGAGTGGCCCATATGTAGTCCCTGCGTTCGAATGAGTCTACGACATATTGTGTTCACGCGAGGCGATTTTCGAATACTCGGACACACTCCTAGGAGTCCGTCCGAATATCAACGTGCCGGTTCTGG
>CAYOPA010000537.1:0-3459 GCA_964405625.1 uncultured Bryobacterales bacterium | reverse complement strand
TTTCAGTTCGACCAGTATCTCAAGGCCCTTATCCGCCGCAAGTGGCTGATCTGTGGAGCGGGAGTGCTCGGCGCCCTGCTGTCATTGGGTGTATTCCTGATGAACCCGCCCGTCTACTACGTGCGCACGACGCTCGAAGTTTTTGGCCGGAACGAAAACTTCATGAATTTCAGCCAGGTCGATCCCCATGCCGGCGCCGGGCTGTACTCGGCGAACGCTTCCAACCTGCTGACTCAGATACAAGTGCTGATGAGCCATAACCTCCGGACGAAGACGATCGAGAGGCTTCAGTTCCAGCCGCAACCGACCCCGCCCCCAGCCACGGGCTGGGTCGCCAAGATCCGGCAGAGGTTGAACGTTACGCCGACCGACCCCGGCGAGAGCGCACGAAAAGCCCTCAATTTAGCGGTCAAGAGCTTCCGTCCCGCGGTTGTGCGCGAGACGCGCGTGATCGAGATCCAGTGCCATTCGTCCGACCCGGAGGTGGCGGCTCATTTCCTCAATACGCTAGTCGATGAGTACATCGATCAGTCGTCGGCATCGCGCTCGATCGTCTCGAGCGAAACCAACGAGTGGCTTCTAGGCCAGCTAGAGGAAGCTAAGTCCCGCATCGAGCTGGCGGAAGGCAAGCTGCTGGAGTTCGGGCGCAAGACCGGATATACGGCCTCATCGTCGTCGGAAACATTGTCGGGCACACGGCTGCGGCAGTTGCGAGAGGAACTGGGCGCTGTCCAGGCCGAGAGAATCGCCAAGCAGGCCGAATGGGAACGATTGAAGTCCGCCTCACCGGAAGCGCTGGCAGTGATGGCCAACGACTCGCCGATTCAGGCGAGCCAGTCGTCGATGCTCGAGTTACGGCGTCAACTAGCCGACCTGCTCACGACCCACACCCGGCAGCACCCGGCGGCGGTCAAACTGATCGCACAACTCGAAGAGGTGGAAGCGAGAATCGCCGCGGACCGGAAAGCCGTGCTCGACCGAGCCAGATTGACCTACGAGACTTCGCTTCAGCGGGAGCGGATGCTGGCAAGCGCCTATACGACTCAGAACCATGTGTTCTTGGGTGAGTCAAGGAAATCGGGAGATAGAATGCAGCTCGAGCGAGAGCTAGACACCGCGCTTCAGAGCTATAACACGCTCCTCCAGCAGGTCAATCAGGCGAGCATGGCCCGGGCGACGCCCTCCGAGTACGTGCGCACGATCGACCGCGCAAACCCGAACGTGCCGGCGCAGGGATTAGAGCTGGTCCCGTTGGTTTCCTTAGGTCTGTTTTCCGGGCTGATGTTCGGGGTCGTCAGTGTGGTCACCATTGAGGCGACGAACAGAACCTTGCGGAATCGAGTTCAAGCGACCCGGATACTCCAGGTCCCTGAGTTGGCCGTCATCCCGCCGATACCGCCAAGCGGGCTGCTGCGGCCGTCGCGAACGTCGCCGGGGTCCAACTCCATTCTCGGTCTGAGCCGTGCGCCGGGCGCGGAGTCGTTCCCCTCAATCTGGAGCCAACAACCGACACTCTATGTTGAGTCGTTCCGGCAGGCAATCATGACGCTGGTGTTGTCAGAGAAGGGCTCCTCCAAGTATCAGGTGCTGGTGGTGACCAGCCCCGGCGCGGGGGAGGGCAAGACCACCGTTGTCGCCAACCTCGGAACCGCACTGGCGGAAGCCGAGCGGAAAGTTCTGTTGATCGACATGGATCTGCGCGCCCCGGACCTCCAGGACTGTTTCGGAGTCGAGGGATCTTCGGGAATCGCCCAGGCTTTAAGCGCGTCAGTGACTTTTGAGCCTGATCAGCCGTTGCCCTTCGTCTACCCCACGCCGGTTCAAGGCCTTAGCGTGATGCCCGCCGCGCGCATTGAACCATCCCAGCTGCCGGTGGTCCTGTACAACCCGCGTCTGCACATGCTGCTGGCGCGATTGCGGGAGGAGTACGATTTCATTCTCATCGATACCCCGCCGGCAGGCATCTTTCCAGAAGCCCGCGTGCTGGGAGGGATGTCGGACGGGGTGATCCTGGTGGTTCGCGAAGGCGTGACGACACAGCAAGCCGCCATCGACGTGCGCGGCCATTTCGCCGGCGACGGGACGCCAGTGATCGGAACTATTCTCAACGACTCCATCTACAAGACTATGCAAACTAACTATGATGCGTACTACAGCCGCGAGGAAAAACGCGGAAAACCGGCAAAAGGCGTATAGCCAAGCGACCAACTAAAGTGAGCGCCACAACCAGCACACCCATTATCCACATCAAGCCCAGCCGGGGATGGGTCTCTCTCGGGCTGAGAGAGCTCTGGCAGCAGCGGGAACTGGTATTGTTCCTAATCTGGCGTGACATACGCGTTCGGTATAAGCAGACATTTCTCGGGGCAACGTGGGCGATTATTCAGCCCGTGTCCGCGATGGTGGTGTTCAGCGTGATTTTCGGCCGCGTCGCAAAGATCCCCTCCGACGGATTGCCCTATCCGATCTTCTCCTTTGCGGCGCTGCTGCCATGGAACTTTTTCGCAATGGGGTTGAGCAACTCTTCCGAGAGTCTCGTATCGAATGCGAATCTGATCAAGAAGGTATACTTCCCACGCTTGGCGATCCCCATCGCATCAGTCTTGTCCGGCGCTGTAGACTTCGCGATTGCTTTCTGCATCTTGATTCTCATGATGCTCTATTGGAATATCAGCCTGACGGCAAAGGTTCTCTGGATTCCCCTTTTCCTTGTCTTGGCGCTGGTAACTTCACTCGGCGTGGGCCTCTGGCTGTCGGCTTTGAATGTGCGCTTCCGCGACGTGCGCTACACGGTTCCCTTTCTGGTCCAGATCTGGATGTATTCGACGCCGATCGCCTACCCAAGCAGCCTTCTCTCGGAGCCCTGGCGGACCGTATATGGGTTAAACCCGATGGCCGGCGTCGTGGAAGGGTTTCGCTGGGCCATGCTCGGCACCGAAACTCAACCAGGTCCCTTGATCATGGTCTCGGCAGTGGTCGCAATCTTGTTGCTGGTTACCGGCGCATTCTATTTCCGAAGAGCAGAGCGGATGTTTGCTGACGTGGTGTGAGAAATGGGAAATGGCTGACTACGCGATCCGAGCTTCGGGCATTGGCAAACAATACCGCATTGGAGAAGCCCGCCAGTCCTATCAGACGCTGCGCGACGCCCTCTCGCATGGCGCCATGGCGCCGGTACGGGCGGTACGGCGGCTTCTCTCGAGGGCTGAAGCCTCACCCAGGCAAATGATCTGGGCGCTGCGTGATGTGAGCTTCGATGCGAGCCAGGGGGAAGTGATCGGGTTCATCGGTAGGAACGGCGCGGGCAAGAGCACTCTGCTCAAGGTCCTCTCGCGAATTACCGAACCGACGATCGGCTCGGCAGAGATCCGTGGCAAGGTGGGGTCCCTTCTTGAAGTAGGTACGGGATTCCATCCCGAGCTCAGCGGCCGGGAGAACGCCTACCTGAGCGGCGCGATC
>CAYOPA010000536.1:0-3477 GCA_964405625.1 uncultured Bryobacterales bacterium | reverse complement strand
GCGCCTGGTTGAGCTCGACCTTGACCTGCCCAAATTCGCAAACTTCCAGAAACGTTGCCAAAGTGGCGTCACGCAGCATCCCGTAGGTCGGCGCCCCGATCAGCCCCGTCCGCCCTTCGTTCTCCAGCGCCAGAAAGAGCGCTTCGTGGCACAGAATCGAGCTCTTGCCCGACCCCACCCCGCCGGAAAACCCCTTGATCCGGCGCTTCAGTTCGTGAAATCGGTTCTGAGACGGCAGCAGCTTGCCGCTCATTCGTCGATCTGTTCGTCCTCGCTTGTGTTCCATATAAGACGGATCTCGGCGGGCTGCTCTTCCACTTCGGCGTACTCCCGCCGCAGCTTCAGCAGCTTCTCCAACAGCGCCACCGCTTCTTTTTTTCCGCTCAGGCTTTCCGAATCCAGTTCGCTGAGCTTTCGTTGCGCGATCTCGATTCCGGCGTCAATCGCGGCCCGCAACGCCCCTTCCCTCGGCGGTGGATTCTGCTGAACACCGCCGCCGGCCCTCTTCTTGCCTGCCGGTTTACGTGGAGTCCGACGTGTTGCCATGTTCTTGCCGCAAAAGCAAAACGCCGGCCAACCCCTAGGGGTGACCGGCGTTTGCGCCTCGTCTCAGCGCCGCTTTTCTCTCAAGCCCAGACTATCATCGCCTCTCCGTCTCGATAGCCCAATTAGAAGCTAAGTCCATGAAAACAAAACTCCTAAAAAAAAACGAAAAGCGTGATCCGCCATTTCCCCATCGCAGAACCCAATTGCACCACCGTCTGCACTAGCGAGGCCGACGGGTTGGCGGGACGGTTTGCCCCAGCCAGCCCGCCGCCGGCGTCTTCCTCCCGACCGGCGTTCGAATCAGCGTAGACTTGGTCAGAAGCTGTACGCGATCGCCAGCTTGTAGAAGTTGTCGTTGCCGTCTAGCGTCGGCCGGTCCTGCACGTTCGCGCCTGCCGTAAACCGCGCCGTCATGTTGTTCGGCAGCGCCACTTGTACATACGGTCCCAGCCACTTGTACAGATGCGAGCCGTCACCGGCCACCGTGCCCGACGGGTGGAAGTACAGGTTCTCGTAGTGCAATCCGACCGACACCATGTTGGTCATCTTGACGCCCCCGTTCACCCACCAGTGGACAAAGTTGTTCTGCGTCGCCGTGTCGATCAACCCAGTGCCCGCTTCGTTCGGAGTTTGGCCCTTGCGCCATGCCAAGTACCAGCCGGCATAAAGCTCCCCCTCGAGGCGCGAGGTATTCAAGTTCGCTGTCAGATTCGGAACCCAGCCTTCCAAGGCCATCGGAAAGTCCCCATTCGACAGCAACTTGCCGTTCAAGAATCCGATCTGGGGCTTGACGGTCAACTTCCCGTCAGCCGCCTTGAAGTTAACCCCGCCTCCAAACTCCGTCCACAGACCGCCGCCACCACCCGTCCCGAACGACGGCGTCGTCCAAATGATGCCGTAGTACGTCGCGTCCACCTTGTCATTGAGCTCGTACGCCCCAGCGAATGTCGGGTAGAAGCCGAAGAACGTGTCTTGGTTCAATGTCACGGTCCCCGAAGCCTTCTCCGGATCCTGGGCGAACCCGACCGTACCGCTCAGCAAGAACGTCGTCACTACGACTGCTCTGAAAAGTTTCATTTTTCCCCTCTTCTCTTTTCGTTGTGTTCTTTCCGAGAACGCACCTCGGAATATCTGACAGCGCGACGTGGAGCTACCCCTTCTGCAAAACGCCGTCGTTCACGGCGCCCACGTTCCGATCCTAGAAATTCTCGGATCAGCTCAGCCAATTGAAAAAATTGATTCAGGCGATCAAACGCCTCGGGCTCAGAACGCCGAAGCCTTCGCAAAGCGTTGGAAAGCCCCAATACGCGGACTTTCCGCTCCGATTCCGCCTCACCGTGAGAAGAACTGTTTATCGGACGGATCGATTATTTGGTTGGAATTTTTGCGGAAGGGCATCCGCCGGCTGTCGCCGACGGTTCCGAATCCGCCTCGCGCGGCTCCCTTACGACGGGCGCGCCCTTCGTCCGCTCGGGGCTACAGCCGCCGCAGCGTCTCGACCGTCTCACGCAGCGCGGCGCCCGCGCGGAACAGCGAGATTCCCGCCACCCCGGCAGCCCCCGCGTCCAGGCAGCGGCCGGCGTTCTCCACACTTACGCCCCCCAACGCCAACACCGGGATCGGCGCCTCCCTGCACGCGTTCGCCAGCGCCGCCAATCCCAACGGCGGCCCGTATCCACGCTTGCTCGCTGTCTCGAACACCGGACCCAACACCACGAAATCAGCACCCTCTTCCCCCGCGCGCGACACCTCCCTCAGCGAGTGGCACGAAACCCCCACGACCGCGCGGGCCCCCAGCGCCCTTCTGCACGCGCTGGGGTCGATTGAATCAGACGGCAAGTGCACCCCATCCAGCCCGGCCGCCAGCGCCACGTCAGCTCGCTCATTCACCAGCAGCCGGCCCCCCGCCGCCATCCGCCTCGCCTCCACGGCCACCGCCAACAACGCCCTTGCCTCCAGGCTCTTCTCCCGAATCTGCACCCAGTCCACGCCGCTAGCAAAGCATCCGGCCGCCCACCGCGACACCCCGCCATCGGCTCCGCTCCGCCCGTCGCTGATCGCGTACAAGATCATAGCCCGGTCCCTCGCGGATTATAGCCCGCCCGTCCCTGGCCCAGTCGCTCGTCGGCCCCGATCATTCCTTCGCGGTCCAACCCTACAACCTTCCTCATCTTCTCGCCATCCTTCATGTTGACAACATCACACTAAAGTTTGATAATCAGGAAGGACTAAGGGGGGCGGAGTACAAGCCGGTGCGAGCCGCAACCGCGCGCCCCAAGGAGAAAGCATGGGCAAAATCATCGGAATCGACCTCGGGACCACCAACTCGGTTGTCGCCGTTATGCAAGCTGGCCAGCCGCAGGTGATCGCGAACCAAGAAGGCGCGCGCACTACGCCGTCGGTGGTCGCCTTCACCAAGAGCGGCGAGCGCCTCGTCGGCCAGGCTGCTAAGCGCCAAGCCGTTACCAATCCCGAGAACACGGTCTTTTCGATCAAGAGGTTCATGGGTCGGCGCTTCGACGAGGTAACCGAAGAGGCGCGCCTCGTACCTTATAAGATCACGCAGGACAACCAAGTTGTCGTCGTCGAAGGCGGCGGCAAGAACTACTCGCCTCAAGAGGTCTCCGCGATGATCCTGGGCAAGCTCAAGGAGGCCGCCGAGGCTTTCCTGGGCGAGAAGGTCACCGAGGCGGTCATCACCGTCCCCGCTTACTTCAATGACGCCCAGCGTCAGGCCACCAAAGACGCAGGTAAAGTCGCGGGGCTCGACGTCAAGCGCATCATCAACGAGCCCACCGCGGCCGCCCTAGCCTACGGCCTGGACAAAAAGACCAACGAAACCATCGCCGTCTACGATTTCGGCGGCGGCACGTTTGACATCTCCGTGCTCGAGGTCGGCGAAGGCGTCGTCGAGGTCAAGGCCACCAACGG
>CAYOPA010000535.1:0-3504 GCA_964405625.1 uncultured Bryobacterales bacterium | reverse complement strand
CCTACTCCATCGTCAACCAGGTGGGCTTCATGGTGTGCGCCGTCGGCATCGGCACCGAAATGGCCTTGAACGGCGCCGCCGCCGACAGGATCGGGAGCGTTCTGTCAGCGAATTTTGGCAAGGTCCTGCTCGATGCGGCGCGCCAGCTCATCCTGCCCCATTTGCTGAGCCAGCAATCGGGCTTGCTCTCCCAGCCGCAGCGCCTCGGCGTTGTCGCCGCTCTGAGCGCGAGCCGTGGCCAGCGCGAACACAACTTGGGGCGTCATCTCGTCGCGCGGTTCGATGGCTCGCTCCAGATGCTCCGCCGCCTCGACCGGCTGCCGCTTGGCCAGCAGCATCCGTCCCAGATGGAAGCGGGCCAAGCGATACCGCGGCTGCGCTTCCACGGCGGCTCGGTAGTGCGCGGCGGCCTCATCGATGCGGCGTTCGGATTCGAGGATCTGGCCCAGGTTGTTGTGCGCCTCGGCGTGGCCGGGGCTAACCTCCAGCGTCTTCTCGAAGGCCCGCCGCGCTTCGGGGAAGCGTCCCTGGCTGTAGAGCAGCACCCCGTGGTTGTAGTGCAAATCCGCCTGTCCGGGGTTCAGCGCCAAGGCGCGCTCATAATGCCGGGCGGCTTGGTCGAAGCGACCGAGCCGTCCATACAACGACACCAGGTTCACGTGCGCCTGCGCCACCTCCGGGTCAATCTCCAGCGCCTTGAGGTGTGTTTCGACGGCGCCCTCCAAGTCGCCCCTAGCTTCCAGCTCGACGCCCCGTCGGATGTGGTCTCCCGCTCCCTGCGCCAGCGCCTCCACGGCGGCCATCAGTGGATCGTCGAAACGTGGCGCGGCTTGCGCTTGCTGGTAGAGGCGCAGGTGGCTTTGGGCCTTGTCGGGCTGCTCCGCGTCGCGGTAGGCCAGTGAGAGCTCATAGTGCGCCGCGCCATATTCGGGCAGCAGCCGCACGGCTTCGGAGAGCTCGTCGATCGCGCCGGCCGTATCTCCCCGGGCGGCGAGAGCGCGTCCAAGCCCGAACCGGGCCGCCGCGTCAGCGGGGTCATCCAGTAGCAAATCTTGGTAGGCTCGCGCCGCCTCGTCGAGACTGTTGGCCTGCATCGATGCGTCGGCCAGCCGCCGGCGCGCGGGGGCAAACGCCTCGTCGATCCGCAGCGCTTCTCGAAAGCTCTCGATAGCGCCCGTCACATCGCCGAGCTCTGCTTGCGTGACGCCGAGATAGTAGCGCCACCGCAGGGCGTCGGGTTCCAAGGCCGCTGCCCTGCGGTAAACCGCCCGGGCAGTCTCGTGCTGTTGATGCGCGTGCAAGAGCATCGCCAGTCCGCCGACCGCGTGCGGGTTGTCCGGCGCCCCCTGGACGGCGGTCAGGCGGCTCTGGAGTTGCTCGCGCGTCGCCGCCGGAAATGCTTCCGTACGGATGGAAGGCATGGGCGGCAGGGCTTCAGCCGACGGCGGGGAGCCCCCACAACCGGCCAGGGACGCCAGCGCGACCGCGCACACGAGCGCGAACCTTAGGCCCATGGTCTCTATTCTGACGAACATCGCCCAAAAAAAACCGGCGAGCGCGGTTTGTCGCGCTCGCCGGGGTTGGTTGAAAACGAGCCGTTAACAGGCTACCACTGCAAGCGCAGGCCGAAGCGGAACTGCCGCTGGTCCTGCTCGGCGGAAGTGACCTGCATGAAGTTGGACGCCGCGATGTTGCCGCCCGGCGCGAAAAAGTGCGGCGTATTCGTCGCGTTATGCGCTTCGGCGCGGAACTCCATTGCCAGCCGCTCCTTAATCGGGAAGCGACGGAACAGTCCGAGATCCGTGTTGAACCAAGCCGGGGCGCGCAGAATGTTGCGGCCGGCGGTGCCAAACCGAAGCCCGGTGGGCTGGGCGAAGGCGGCCGGGTCGTAGAAGAACTGGCCCGGTCCGATGTTACCCAGCTTGGTTACTTCGCCGACAATGTCCGCCGTCTGGCTGTTGCCGGGAGCGTTGACCTGAGCTCCAGAGGCGGTCGGAGTAAACCGACGGCCCTGGAAGGCGGCGACCACGCCGTTGAACTGCCAGTCACCCAGCAGCCAGCGAGCGACGCCCCGGTTGGCCATCGACTTACCCCTGCCAAACGGCAGCTCGTAAACGAAACCCATCTGGAAGACATGGTTCTGGTCGTACCCGGCCCGAGCGCGGTTGCGGTCGAACTGCTGCGGAATGTTCCAGGACATGCCGGCCCAGCCGTCATCGTCGGTCATGTTGATGGCGGAGGAATAGGTATAGGCGCCTTTAACGGTCAAGCCGTCGGCGACGCGGCGGTTGATCGTTGTCTGCAGCGAGTGGTAGTTAGCGCTGAGCCGGCCGTTCCAGTCCAGCGTCGCCACTCTGCGGTTGTACGGCCCCACGAGCGGACGTCCGGCGGCGCCGGCGCCCGGTTGGGCGGCGTTGATGTCGATATCGGCGAAGGCGCGCGTGGTCTGCGTGCCGACGTAACCGATCGAGCCGATGAACCCGGAAGGCAGCTCACGCTCGACGATGAAGTTCCACGACTGTACATAGCCGCGGTTGACTCGATCGCCAGAGATGGAACGGTTCAGAGCCGAGCCCGGCAGCGGCACCGAACCCTGCCCAGGGTCGGGACCGGTGAACGCCGGGATGCCTTGCTCGATCGGGTTGATCGCCGTGAAGTTGTTGGGGCCCGGGAAGTCCTCCGCCACGACGAGCGGGAAGAAGCCGCGCAACGGGCGCGCGAACGGCATGGGGTTGTTCGTGATGCCGTAGCCCGAACGGACAACCATTTTGTCGGTGGCCCGGTAGGCCAAGCCGATTCGGGGAGCGAACATCATGTTGCTCGTCGAGATGCCCAGGTCGCGAGGATTGCCGCCCGCGCCGCCCAAGTGGACGAGGTTCGTATCAGGGTCCCACCACTCAATGCCGCCGCGGCCGCCGCGGGTCTGCATCGGGAACTTCTCCCAGCGCAGCCCGAGCGTGAAGGTCAGCCGTTGACTCGCCTGCCAGGTGTCACGGACGTACAAACCAACTTGGTTGTTGAAGGCGCTCATCTTCTCCCATTGGAGGCTCTTGCCAACTTGGAAGGGCATACCCAACAGGAATGAGCTGTAGGCGTTGAACTGGTTCGGGTTCGGGGCGCCGGCTTCGTTGAGGGCGGTGACGCCGTTCGTGAAGACGAAGTTGCCGCGCGGACCGCCGCCGATCTCGGGCTGCCAGTGGTTGAGGTGATGCCGAATGCCCTCAAATCCAAACCGGATGTTGTGCGCGCCGCTGATGTAGCTGAAGTTCTGGTTGATGGTGTAGGTCGTGTCGTTGTAGAAGTTCGGCTGCCAACCGTTGGGGTTGCCCAGCACCGAATAGCCGCTGATGCCGAAGCGCGGAATGCCGCTCTGGCGCGGGTCGGGGCCGTTGGTCCCCGGGATGCCCAGAACGTCGCTGCCGAAGTTCGTGCCGAAGCCGACGAAGTCGCCGCTATCGTTGGTGTGGCGGGTCCAACCGACGACCGAGTCCCACAAGAACTTTG
>CAYOPA010000534.1:0-3518 GCA_964405625.1 uncultured Bryobacterales bacterium | reverse complement strand
CCATTTGATTGAGCTTTGTTCGCGCGATGGATCCATCCCCGATAGACTCCTAGGCGTGGGCGCCGGCGCTACGAGTCCGCCGCGGGCTTGAGAGAAACGTAAAGTCACAAAGGACGGCTGGAAGGCCACCGGGCAGCAGTTGCGTCATATGTTTGGCGCGGCATGGATCGGTCAATCTCCGCATCCGCCTCGCCATCCTCAATCCGTGGCAGTCCCAAGGTCACAGGCAGCCGGAACCGCCCCGGAACCGCCGAGCCGGGGTTGAACCAGAGGGTCCGGCCGACCGTTTCAATCAGCGGCTCGTGCGAGTGCCCAAAGATCACAACGTCGGCGTCCTCGGGCCGGGCTTCCTCGCGGATGTGCGACATGTAGATTCGGACGCCGCGCAGCTAGACGATGCGATCCAACGGCAGCGCGTCGGCCCAAGATCGGTGGTCGACGTTGCCTCGCACGGCGTCAACGGGAGCGATCCGCGCCAACGCGGGCAGTTTGTCCGGCGAGCCGACATCGCCGGCATCGAGAATGCGGTCAACGCCGGCGAGCGCCTGGAGCGCTTCGGGCCGCAGCAGACCGTGAGTGTCGGAGATCACGCCAATCAACATCGCTCCAGCCTAGGCCATCGCGCGGGGCGGACGGCATTCCGGTTACAATGGAACTTGAGTCGGGCTGTAGCGCAGCCTGGTAGCGCGCTTCCTTGGGGTGGAAGAGGTCCCGAGTTCAAATCTCGGCAGCCCGACCAGTAGAATCCACCGCTTAGACGCGAAGAGCGGCCCCGGAGACGGGGCTGCTTTTTTGTTGCCGTCCGTCAGATGTCCGTATCTGGCGAGTCCGAGCCTTCAACGGCCCGGGGCGCATTGGGCGCACTCGACTCAGGCTGTTCAGGCGCCGCTCCGCGCCGCACGGTTTCGGTCCCAACATGATCCAATGAGGACGGACACGCGTGACATAACCGGCTACGCTCACCAGTAAAATCCTTACAACAAAAGGATTACAGGCAACGAACCGACATCACACGCCGAATCTGCCTTGGACACGTCCCCGCGTTTTTCGGAATCCGTCTCATTGGGACTCCAAAGGAAAAAAAGCTGTTAACCAATTCCGGCGGCTCTCGGGCCAAGACTGAGAGAGAAGGCCGAAAGTCGGTGTGGTCGAGGCCGCGAAGGCGCAACAGAGAGCGGTCTCTCTTGGCTCTCAAAGAGGAAGACCCTAGAACAACAGATCGCTAAGTTGTTTCGGCAGAATACGTTGCAGCGGGCCGCTCAGGACGAGACGCCTCCACCGCGCTCCGTGAACCAACCGCGGGCTTTTGGGCAGGGAGAAGAAGGGAATGGCTCCTCAGGTAGGACTCGAACCTACAACCCTTCGGTTAACAGCCGAATGCTCTACCATTGAGCTACTGAGGAGCAGCAGTCGGAACGACTCCTCCTAGAGTCTCACAGCAGGGAAGCAGCGTCAACCCAGTCGCTGTACTCGCTTTGGGGCCGCCGTGCGTACAATAAGTGTGCCATGCGAGCTTACGCGCTGATCGTCTTGACCCTGGCTTTGAGCGGCTGGTCGGCCGCCCAGACCGTCTACCGCGGCGGCGGCGTCAGCCCGATCGGCGCGCCCGGGGCGACCCCTGGTCCGCGCGTCTCCAGCCCGGCCGCGGCAGGCGCCGGAGCCGGCGCTAGTACGGCCGGCGATCCTCGCCTGGGCGCCGGAAACGCCGCGCGCCGGCCCGGCAATGTCGTCTTTCCGGGGACGCCCGGGCGCACCAATCCCGGTAACGTCAACACGCCGGGAACCCCCAGCGCCCCCGCCGGCGGGGGCCTGATCGTCCGTCCCGCCGACCCGGAGCCGGATCGGCCGTATCGCCGCGGGGACCGCCACGGCCGTCGCGGGCAGACGATTGTGCCGGTGTTCGTGCCGATTTTCGGGATGTACGATTACTCCGTAACGCCAAACGTGATCGAGGTTCCAGCGAGCTCGGCGGCCCGCTCGAGCGCCAGCCACGTGATCGAGGTCGGCAAGTCCGCCGAGGCCGCCCCAGACGATGAGCCGGATCGGACCGAGCTCTCCGACGCCCCGCCCGACTTCTGGCTGATCGCGCTGCGCGGCGGGCTGATCTACGCCGTCTCTGAATACGGAACCGAGGACCGGGCGGTGTGGTTCGTCACCGTGCAGGGCGACGAGTACGTGGCGCCGCTCGCCGAAGTCGACCTCGCCTTCACGACCAAGCTCAACGCCGAGCGGGGCTTCGCCATCGACCTGAATCTGCCCTAATCCGAAGCTTCCCCAACTCCGGACGCCGAAACGTGCAAACTGTAGTAGTTTGTTGCCTTTAGGCGCGCCAGCGCCGGGCGAAAGGCTGCAATTGCAAACGTTCGTGAGCCACTTTTCCGACCGAGACGATGCCCTGGAGCTGCAAGCGACGCTGGCAGGGGTGAACGATCTAGGCGGCGAGATTTCGCTCATGGCCAATCCCCGGCGGACGCGCTGGAGCTGCTGGACCCGCGTCGGCTGGTTCCGCGGCTGGACCCGGCCCGGCCGGAAGCCCTCGAATGGCAAGGGAGCGAGACGCCCGAGGGCCGGTTTGCAGCGCCGGGCTCGGGGCGGGTGGAATATTTGTTCGCCATCCAGCCGATCGAGCTGCTGGCGCGGATGCGGGCCGACGGCGCGTTGCGGCTTGTCTTTGAATCGGGCGCCGGGTTTTTTGGTGACCCGGGACACAATCCAGGCGCCGGCGGAGTAGATCCCACAAAGTCCTGGACAGGCTGGCGCGATTGGCCCACAATCTTCCTGATGCCAGAAGCCGGCCCGCCCGAGAAATGGACGCACGACTACTTGGACCGAATGCGCGGGGTCGCCGATCCGCCCGCTGACGAGGCGATCGAACAGGTCATCGCCGCCGGATCGCTCGGCCAGGTAAATCGCCTGTTGGCGACTCTGATCCGTAACGACCAGCCGCCGCCGGCGGAGCTTCCGCCGACCGTTCGCGACTTTCTGGAAGTTTCCGCCGCCTTGCCGCAGTGGGCTGACCCGGCCAAGATCGCCGACGCACAAAGAGTCTTCATGAGCCACGGCCCGCTTTGTCTGGCGACGCTCGCCTGCGCTTCGCTGCCCGCCTGCTACGTGCAACGCCACGAGGCGCGAGTGCTGATGACCACCCAAAAGCTGGCGCGGCATGAGCAGAGGCGCATCCTGGAGACGGCGCAGTTCGTCATCGAGGTGATGCGCCCGGGCGGGCTGTCGCCGGCGGGCGGCGGGATTCGCACTGTCCAGAAGGTGCGGCTGATGCACGCCGCGATCCGGCGTCTGCTGATCGCTCCGGTCCCGGCGGGAACGGACGCGGACCAAGCTCAGAGCTTCGAGGATGTTCTGGAGCGGACCGCGTGGGACTCCGCGGCCTGGGGGCTGCCGATTTGCCAGGAGGACCTAGCCTATACGCTGCAAACCTTCGGTTGGGTCACACTGCAATCGCTCCGGCGCTTCGGCGCTGAGTTGGAGGAGGAGCAGCGCGAGGCCTTCCTGCATGGTTG
>CAYOPA010000533.1:0-3538 GCA_964405625.1 uncultured Bryobacterales bacterium | reverse complement strand
AGAAGCTTGCGCATGGCCGTTTCCAGGTCCTCGGTCTGCGGCAGGATCTCTTTTTCGAGGTTTGGGCTGTAGGCGACCCAGGTGTCTTCCGCTCCGATGCGGCGCACGGGCGCGTCAAGATACTCAAACAGCTCGTCGGCGATGCGGGCCGCGATCTCGGCGCCAAAGCCCCATGACAGCGTGTCCTCGTGGGCGACGATCACCCGCGAGGTTTTTTTCACGGATTCCGCGATCGCCTCCCAGTCGTAGGGGCTCAAGCTGCGCAGGTCCAGCACCTCGACTGAAGCGGCCTCCTTCTCCGCCATCGTCTGCGCCGCCGTCAGGCTTTTTTGCACCAGCGCGCCGTAGGTGACGATCGTCAAATCCACGCCCTCGCGCACCCGCTTGGCTTTGCCGAACGGGACCATGTAATCGGGGCCGGGGTAGGGGCCGCGGTTGTAGAGCTCGCGGTAGAGCTTCTTGTGCTCCAGGAACAGCACCGGGTCGTCGCTGCGGATCGCCGTGCGCAGCAGGCCGTTGGCGTCCAGCGCATTGCAGGGGAAGATCACCCGCAGGCCCGGAATGTGCGTGAAGATCGACTCGCCGGATTGGCTGTGATAGACCGCGCCGCCGTTGAGGTAGCCGCCGATCGGCGCCCGGATCACCAGCGGCGCCGAAAAGCCGTTGTTCGAGCGCCACCGCAGGCTGGCCAGCTCGTCGCGAATCTGCATCATCGCCGGCCAGATGTAATCGAAAAATTGGATCTCGACCACCGGCTTGATGCCGCGCGTGGCCATGCCCTGGGCGCGGCCCACAATGGCGGCCTCGGCGATGGGCGTGTTGAAGACGCGCTTGGAGCCGAACTCGCGCTGCAAGCCCCTGGTCGCCCTAAAGACGCCGCCCTTTCCGGGGACCTCGGGCAGGCTCTCCTCGCGGCTGCAATCGGCGATGTCCTCGCCGAACATCACGACCTTGTCGTTGTGCGCGAGCTCGTCGCGCAGGCAGCGGTTGATCATGTCAACCATCGTGCGCGGATCCCCTTCCATCTCGGGCTCACGGGAGAATACAGCCGAGGTCGGGTCGACGGTGGGGGAGAAGAGGTATTTGAGATTATTGCCGCCTTGCGGGGGCGGGGCGGCTAGCGCCAACTCCAAGGCCACGCCGATCTCTCGCTCCACGTCCAAACGGATCTCCTCCAGCGACGCCTCGTCGGCGATCTGGCGCCGCTCCAGCTCGCGGGCCAGCCGCGCGATCGGGTCCCTGGCGGCGTCGCGCTCGCGCTCCGCGGGCGACCGGTAGAGCGTCTCGTCGTCGGAGTGAGAATGGCCGTACGGCCGGATCACGTGGGCGTGGACCAGCGCCGGGCCGGCGCCGCTGCGGCAGTAACGGATGGCGCGCTCGAGCGTCTGGCGGCTTTCGATCACGTCCAAGCCGTCCAATTCGGCCAGCATCAATCCCGGGAAAGCGCTCAGCAGCCTGGAGATTGAACCGCCCGGCGTCTGTTTCTCCACCGGCACCGAGATGGCGTAGCCGTTGTCCTCAATCAAGAACAGGACCGGCAAGTGATCCAGGCAGGCGGCGTTGATCGCCTCCCAGAACTCGCCTTCGCTGGTGGCGCCGTCGCCGGCGCAGACCAGTGTGACCTGGAGGTTGCCTTGCTTGTCAGGACGCTGCAGGACGCAGGCATGGGCGCAGCCCACGGCCTGCAAGAATTGCGTGCCGGTGGCGCTCGACGGAGAGACGATGTTGAGGTCCGGAGAGGACCAGTGCGTCGGCATCTGGCGTCCGCCGGAGAACGGGTCCGAGCCCGCCCCGACGGCTTGCAGTAACATGTCCAGCGGCCGAACGCCTAAAGCCAAGCAGAGGGCGCGATCACGATAGTACGGATACACCCAGTCAAAGCCCGGCCGCAGCAACATCCCCGCCGCGGTCTGTACCGCCTCGTGCCCGGCGCCACTGATCTGGAAAAATGCCTTGCTCTGCTGCTTGAGAGTGATCTCTCGATCGTCGAGCCGTCTCGACAGCAACATATTGCGATAGGCGGCGAGAAGCTCGGAATTGAGGTCCTCGCCGGGAGACGCCGTCAGGCGCTGGGTAAGTCCGCTGCTGTCCACCATACGACCGCGCTTCAGTTTACCGGCGCCCGCGCCCGGCGGCAACCACAATCGCCCGAGGATGTTGCACTCTTGTAATGATACAGAGGCCGAACCCGTGAAGAAACCTTGGCTTTCGCGCTTGGCGAACCCTCTCATCCTGGCCGGGATGGCGCTGGCGCTCGCCGTGCTTGCGGGCCTGCAGTACCGCTGGATCGGCGAGCTCAGCGAGGCTGAGAAGGCTCGCTTGGAGCGTTCGTTGGAGCGCTCGGCGCAGCGCTTTCGTACGCAGTTCAATCGCCGTATCCAAGGATTTGCCGCCGCGCTGACGCCGGACCCGCGCGCTTTGACACGTGAAAATTTTGCGGAGGCTGCGCTGGCGCGCTTGCGGCCGGCAGTCGCGGACACAGGGGCGGCCCTCCAAGTGCAGACCGCCTGGATTCGACGCCTCGGCCCCGGCTTCCAAACCAGCCTGCTGCGGCTCAGTGCGGACGGGACTGCGTGGGAGGCCGTCGACGAGGCCGATCCACACGTCCCCGGCTCCCTGCTGCGGCTGCTGCGAGGCATGGGCCGGCGCGGCATGGGACCCGGGCGGCCGGCCTCCTGGTCCTTCCTGGCGGAAGGCCCCTATCTGGTGCAGCCGCTGATGCGCATGTCCCACGAAAACGGCCGTTTCCGGCCCGATTTCGTCGGCCTGCTCTACGTGGAGCCGAATGTGGACCACATGCGGCAGGCGCTGTTTCCCGAGCTGTTCGCCGACGCCTTCGACGAATTCGACGAGGTCAGCTTTCAGGCCGCGGTGGTGGAGCAGGGAGATTCGCCGCGGCTGGTCTACGCTTCCGAGGAGGCGGTCAGCCTGGAGGCGCTGGCCCGCGCCGACGTGCGGCTGCCGCTGCTGTGGAGCTGGGACGAGGCCGAGCGGCTGCGGCCTGGGCGCCCTGGCATGGAGGCTCCTGACGAAGACTCGCCGGAACTCGTCGGCGGCGCGCCCGGCGTCGGTTGGGGGGGCGGTGGTCCCCATGTTGCTGTTGCCGCCGGACCGGGGCCGGAATGGACTCTCTTGGTGCGCCACCGGGCCGGCTCGCTGGCGGCCGTGGTTCAGCGTCTGCGCCGCCGCAACTTGGTCATCAGCAGCGGCGTTCTGGCGGTACTGATCGCTGGAATGGGCGGCGTGCTGGTCTCGACCCGCCGGGCGCGGCGACTGGCCGAGACGCAGATGGAGTTCGTCGCCGGCGTTTCGCACGACCTGCGTACGCCGCTGGCGGTGATCCGCTCGGCCGGCGACAATCTCGCCGAGGGCGTCGTGGCCTCGCCGGAGCAGGTGCGTGAGTACGGGCGGCTGATCCGCGGCGAAGGCCGCCGCCTGACCGGCATGGTGGAGCAGACACTGCAATTCGCCGCGGTGCAGGCCGGCAAGCGGCAGTACAGCGTGCAACCGATCGCCGCCGGGGACTTGGTCCGGCGGG
>CAYOPA010000532.1:0-3548 GCA_964405625.1 uncultured Bryobacterales bacterium | reverse complement strand
TGCACCATGACGGCGGCGCCGCTCGGGCCGCCGCGTCCTTGGGGGCGGACGCTTTCACCGTCGGCCCCCACGTGGTATTCGGTGAGAACCGCTTTCAACCGGGGCGGGAATCGGGCCGTCGGCTGTTGGCGCACGAGCTGGCGCACGTGGTGCAGCAGCGCGACGGCCGCAGCCCCGGCGCGCTGATCCAGCGTCATGGCAGCGAGGAATGCCCCCCGCCCGAGCCGGTCCCGGAAATTGAGGTTGTCCCATCGCCGGCCGGACCGAACGAAGACCCGGCGTTCTCCCAGATGGAGAACCGCACCGAGAACCGCGCGGAAAACCAAGCCGCCCACGGCGAGGGCGACGATAAATCCGCCGCCGCCAACGCCGCCGCAGAGGTGAAGGAGGGCGAAAAGCAAAGCCACGCTCAGAAGGACCAAGTCGGCGAGATGTCCGCCAAGGCTGACAATCCCCCGGCCTTCGACAAAGCGGCCTTCATCCGGGCCGTCCTGGCGGAGGTCGAGAAGATCTCGCCCGAGACGCTCGACGACGTGCTCAAGTTCGGCGAGCGCGGCAAAGCCGGCCAGATGAAGGGCGCCGTCAAGGGCCAAGTGGACGCCTCCGCCGAGGCGACCCAGGGGCCGCTGGAGGAGTCCGCCACCGCCGATCCCGGCCCCGGCGAGTCGCCGCGCTCAGCGACCGAGCTCGACATCGAGCCCGCCGGCGCCCAGCCCGGCAGCATCCGCGCCGACCGCGCCATGCCGCCGCCAAAAACGGAGTCGGAGATGGACCTGCGCGCCGACACCGTGCGCGCCGACAACATCCTCAAGGAAGCTTGCGTCACGCGCGAGTTCATGGAGAAGCACCCCGATCCGGAGCTAAAAGAAGGGATCGCGGCGCAGGATGAGCTCCATACGGTCACCGAGCAGGCGCCGGAGTCCTTCCGCGAAGGCGAAGCCGGCGAGCTCCAAAACGCCCGAGCGGGCGCTTCGGCCGAGGGCGCCCAAGGCGTGGCGGACATGTTCGGCGCGCGCTCGGGTCAGTTCGGCGAGGTCGGCTCCACTCAAACGCAGACCAAGACCGACAACGAGCTCAAGCGCGAGGCCGCCGCCAACGAGATCAACACGATCTTCACCGACACCCAAACGAAGGTCCAGGACCGACTCAAGAAGCTCGACACGGATGTCGGCGAGACCTTCGACCGTGAAACGCAGGCGGCCACGGACAAGTTCGAGCGCTTCATCCGGACGAACGCCGAAAAATACAAAAAAAGCTGGTTCGACTCCGCCGTCGAGTTCCTGGCCGACAAGCTCTTTGACGTTCCACCGGCCGAGGTCCGCGATTTCTATCGCGAAGGCCGGGTGACCTTCCTCAATGACATGGAGCTGGTCGTCGGCAATGTCGCCGACCTGGTCGAGAAGGGTCTCAACGACGCCCGCGAGATTGTCGCCGACGGCAAAACCAAGGTCCAGGATAAGCTCGACTCGCTGGGCGAGGATCTGGCGGACTTCAAAGAGCAGATGTCCGAGCAGATGAACGACAAGTTCCGTAAGCTCGAATCCGACATTGACGCCAAACAGGGCGAAATCGTCAAGGGCTTGGCGCAGCGCTATGTGAAGGCGTTTGAAAAGGTCAAGGCGCTTGAGAACCAAGTCCGCGACGAGTATAAAAACGCATTCGACCGCGCCAAGGAAGCGCTGGAAGCGGCCGTGGACTTTGTCGTCGGCTGGGTGGAGAAGCTCTCCGCCGTGGTGGGCGACACCGCCACGCGCATCATCAAGGACCCCGGCGCGTTTCTCAGCAACCTGGGCCAGGGCATTGTGCAAGGCTTGCAGATGTTTATTGGCGATATCGGCAATAACATCAAGGCCGCCGTTGTGGAATGGATCACCGGCAACATGTCCGGCGGCGGCATCCAGCTCCCGCAGACCTTTGATGTGAAAGGTATCGTCGGCTTCCTGCTCGATTTGGTCGGCCTGGGCGTGGCCGGAATTAAAGAGATCGCCCGCAAGACTCTCGGCGCGCAAGCGGTCAGCCTGATCGAAAAGGGCGTGGAAGGCTTCGAAACGATCAAGCAGATTTTTGACATTTTGGCGACGGAAGGTCCGGCGGGGCTGTTCCGCTACCTGCAAGCCGAATTCGCCAAGATGAAGGACCAAGTGATGGGCGAGGCCGGCAAGGCAATCGCCGAGGGCTTGGTCGTCGCCGGTATCAAGCGCGTGCTGGGCATTATCTCAGGCTTGGTGAGCGGCGGCATCGGGTCGATCGTCACCATCGTGGTCACGATCATCGACGTGATCCTGTGGTTCGCGAGCAACGCCGCCCAGATCGCCGAGCTCGTGGGCACGATCGCCTCGATGGCCAATGCGGTGCTGATGGGCCAGGTGGGCGCGTTAGCCAACGCCGTCAACGGCGTGCTCAAGCGAATTCTGCCGCTGGTGCTGGGCTTTGTTGGCGCGCTGGTGGGCATCGGCGGGGTCGTCAAGAAGATCCAGAACATCTTCAAGGCGATCGGCAAGCCCGCCCGCAACGCCATCACCAAGCTCTTCTTGAAGTTCAAAGCGCTGGTCAAGAAACTGCTCAAGAAAGTCGGGCTGGGCAAGAAGGGCAAAGACAAAGGCAGAGCCAGACTCAAGGACGGCGAGATCGGCGAAACGATCCCCTTTCCCTCGGCCGGGGCGTCGCATACGCTCAAGATCGACCAGGCGAGCGGCATCTCCATGGTCGCCTCGGTGTCTCCGGGACCGGTGTCGACGGTTATCACGGCCGCGGAGAAGGACGAGCGCTACAAAGCTGCGGCCAAGCGCGCCAAGTCGCTCAATACGCGCATCAATAAGAAATCGAAGAATATCATCAAGCTGCTTAAGAGGAAGGACAAACTCGCCCAGGCTGAGCGCGAAGATATCGCGCTCGAGAAGGACCTCAAGCTGCTCAAGACACAGTTGATCATGCTGATGTCGTCCGAAGGCGGCGCCCCCGACGACACCGCCACTCCGGAGCGCTTCGGCCGGGCTCGCACTTTCAAGGACTTTAGCGGACCGCAGGGCTTTACCGCGGGTATGTGGAAATCGCGCTTCAAGCTCAAGCAAGGACAGACTGATAAGGATTTACAGTTCGGCCGCCGCAATAAGATCATCGAGCTGAATGGCGGTCGTAATGTCTTTACCGGGGAAGTTTCTGACGCCGATGTTATCCGGTTGGGAACACAGGAAGTCAACTCCAATGGCCGCTCAAGCCCGAAATTCAAGAAGAAGTTCACACTTCCGGACCTGACGGCCTGGCTGCAGGGACGCACCGTCCAGGGCCTGCCCCGAGACCCTGGCATTTTTACGCCCGCGCGGATGCAGAATATTCTCAATCGGTTGATCGCCAGCGGGGGCGCCATCGTCGAAATCAGCGGTGCCAAGGGCGCTTATACCTTGGCCGGCATTCCGCCCATCCGCGAGTTGCCGAAGTCGTGGTCGGGCAAGGATGTGCGGCAGCGCTACTATATTCGTGGTTCGGGCTTCGACTCCGAGGCCGGCAGAATTTGGGCCACCGCCCTAGGTGGGATTCAAATTGCCATC
>CAYOPA010000531.1:0-3554 GCA_964405625.1 uncultured Bryobacterales bacterium | reverse complement strand
CCGTAATGACGAGGTTTCGATAATGCGGAGGTGGCGGCTCCGGTATGCGTGTCTATGCGCTCCGGGCTCCGCCACCTCCGCATAATGGAGCGGGCTAGAGCGAGTCGAGCCATGCCAGCAGCGCTACCTCGCGCTTCCAGCGCGGTGGTTTGCCGGGGCGTGTGGAAGGGTCCACCTTTTCCAGTGCGGCGCGCTTGGTAGCCAGATTCGCTTGCGCGTATATATTTGTTGTGTCGAGATTGGCGTGTCCAAGCCAACTGCGAATCACCGTGATGTCGACTCCTGCTTCGACGAGGCTTACTGCGGTAGCGTGTCGGAACTTGTGCGGCGACACTCGCTTGCCGGCTAGCGAAGGGATCGTTTTGGCCGCGGCAGCCACGTATTCCTTCAGCTTGAAGCGGACGCCGGAGGCTCCCAGGGGATTGCCGTAGCGGTTGACGAAGATGCGGTCCTCGGGACCGCGAGGCTTTCGATGTAAGAGCGCCTTCAACAGTTCGGCGGTTTCGGGCCACAGCGGGCAGGTGCGCTCCTTTCGTCCTTTGCCGAAGAATCGAACATGGAACGGCGATTCCAGACGGAGGGCCTGGGGCGAGAGATCCAGCGCCTCCTGAATCCGGGCGCCGGTATTGAAAAGGAGAGCCAGCAGAGCATGGTCGCGTTGGCCTTCGAGCTTCGACCGGTCCGGTTGGGCCAGAATCGCCGTGATTTCGGCCTCTTCCAACCCACGGATCTCCACCTTCGGAGCTTGCTTAGCTGGAACGCGCAGGATCGCGGCGCACTGCGCAGCGGCCAGGGGTTCCCGGTCCGCAACAAAGCTGAAGAAGCTGTGCAGCGCTGCCAATCGGCAGTTCCGCGTTCCGATCGAAGACTTTCGGACTCGCTCCAGATCATCGAGGAAGGCGAGCACCTCCACCGACGTGAGATCGCCCAGGTCGAGCTTGGCAACCGATTTGGTCTTCAGGGTCGCGACGAACCGTAGGAACAGTCGCCAGCTGTCCCGATAGGACAACACAGTGTGATGGGAGACGTTTCGTTGCCGGATCAGCCAGTCGTGAAAAAAGGCGTGCAGCAGTTGAGAAAACGGAACGGCCTTCATCGGTTTCCTCCCGTGGACGCCGCGAGGACCTGAGCTCCGCGCACCCGGAACCGGTCGCTGGCTTGTTGCAGCAGCTCCTGTGTGATGGTGAGATACACGAGTGTCGAGTTGATGTCCTTGTGGCCGAGGTAGGTGGCCAAGTACGGCAGCCGTGACTGGGGATTCACGCCTTGCCGATACCAGGCCAGCATCCGGTTCACGACGAAGCTATGCCGAAAATCGTGAACGTGAGGGCCGATGCGTCCGGCATCGGGCTTCAGTCCCGTACGCCGTAGAACGCCGATCAGCAGACTCTCGGCCATCTCCCGCGAGTATCGGCCGGCAGCCTGGCGATGCCAGAACAGAGCGCTATCGGCGTTGTCGGGAGCCCCTGCCTGCCGGCGGGCAGCGTAGTAGGAATGCAGAGCCGCCACCACACTGTCGGCGAGCGGGAGGCGCCGGGACTTGAAGAACTTGGTGCAGCGAATCTCGATGGTTCGATCGTCAGCATTGAAGTCGCCGACATTCAATCGCAGCAACTCACCAATGCGGAGCCCTGCGCAGTAAGCCAGCACCAGCATCATGTACACCGTTTGCGGCCGTAAGGGCGATCGTGGAGACGGAAACTGAAGCGCCGCCTCTGTTAGGCGCAGGAACTCCTCGTCGCTGAAGATGTATGGCCGACGGTACTGTTGTTGCGCTTGTAGGCGAATCCGGCTGTCCGCTGGAATCTTCTCAACCGTTGGGTCGACACGGGATAGCGCTCTCACCAGCAGCCTGCCAGTCATGTAGCACACGAGCGCGTGATACGCCGTGCTTCCTGTGTTCGTCCACTCGCGAATGACTTCTGGTACCGACGCGCCAGAGAGGTCCGGCCTGTTTTGAAGAAACCTGTCCAGCAGGAGCAGCCGTTTCTTCTCCGTGTCATAACAGAAACCCATCGCCTGCATGAGCTCTACGTACTCGAGCATCACCCGGCCGAACCGACTGCCGAACGGCGGAGCTGTGTGTACCGTCCCCGGCTTTTTCGTTTGCCGTGAGATCCTGCTCATGCGTTCACCTCCGTCGGGATCTCCATGGCCACGGCACGGAGGTCTTCCGTTGCCAGCTTCAGATACACCGTCGTCGAAGCCGCGGACCGATGCCCCAACACATCGCCGATCTCCTTCGACGGAATGCCTGCGCGAAGCATGCTGACAGCTCGAGCATGTCGAAACGAATGCGGGTTGCACTTCCCAGAGCCGATGACTCCAGCCTCCTCGAACCGGCGCTGCACCAGACGGCTGATATTCGATCCCGCTTGGAACGGCCGGTACGGCGCATGGCAGCGAATGAACACCTCTCGAAATGCCGTTGCCGGCCGAGCCTTTTGCAGGTAATCCAGCACGGCGTCCCCTACGTCGGCGAGCAACGGGAGATAAGATGTGGCGCCGGTCTTGGAGTGCCGGACTCGGATGACCTCGTTCCGCCAATCCAGGTCGTCCAGGAGGAGCGCGGTGATCTCCCCGGCGCGCATTCCATACTTCGAGAGCAGAAGCAGCATGGCGTAATCGCGCAGCCCTTTGGGCGAGGTGTCCCTTCTTGCCGCAGCCAGGACCTTCCTCACATCCTCAGCTGGAACGACGGAAGGAATGCTTTCGAAGGCGTAGAGCGAAGGAGCAACCACGGTTCGAGAAAGATCGAGAGTGATGCGCTCCGTCATGTGCAGCCATCGCAAGAATCCGCGCATGTCGCTCGCCACTCTGCACAGGGTCGACCTGGACAGGGAGCGCGCCCGATCCCGCATATATGTGTCCACAATGCCGACCGTCAGGGCGGCCAGCGTTTCTTGAGACGATCGCCCGTCCACCCAGTCCAGAAAGCGGCTCGCTTCCGCACAGCGGTTATGAACCGTTCCCGCGCTGCGTCCGCAGCACATGCCAATCCAACCGGCGTAGGACTCGCAAATCTCCCGACGGAGAACCTCAGTGTCCGTGCATGGCGCTGAGAACGGCGGCCACCGGCCTTGAACGACCCGGAGCAGCATGCGGATGCCATCGTTTTGCAGGCACCGCCAGCTCTTGTAGCCGGGCGAACGGCCATGGCGCTGCCGATACTTCCGTAGTCGCCGCTTCAGGTAGTCATCGACATGCGCTGGGCGGACCCCAAAGATGTCCACGCGCTGCTTGTTGAGATCAGCGAGAAAGCCGCGCGCGGCGGTCATGCAGCGAAGCACGGTGTCTGGGGCGTAGCGTTCCGCTTCCAGGTGACGTTTCAGTTTCGACAGATACTCGTCCGAGCCGGTTTGATCTAACATGTGCACCTCCTGGTGACTTCCCAGGGTTGCACCCGACAAATAATGGCAAGGAAAGCAGCCTGAATCTCCCAGCCTGCACGGCTTCTGCTCACCTCCTCCGCATTATCCGAACCTCGCCATTACGGCAGTAATCGCAAGCTTGCGATTACTGCCGTACTCCGGCATCAACGTTCTGATGCTCTG
>CAYOPA010000530.1:0-3563 GCA_964405625.1 uncultured Bryobacterales bacterium | reverse complement strand
CGTAGGTCTTGCGCGTGTGGTCGAGCGGCTCCCTGGAGCCCTCCGGTGCGGTGTCTCGGGTGTGAATGGGGAAATGCGACATGGGGTGTGTCTCCTATGTCTTTTCCTTCCGCGCCAGGCCGGTATTCGTCACGTTTACAAAGGTTAACGTTTGTTGTGGCGCACGGCTTTGCCGTGCACGCGAGGCTCCGCCTCGCGCCGAGCCCTTGGCGCGGGCTTTGACGATTCGAGCCGACCTTCCGGCCTCGACCTGGGGGTCGAGGCGGCAGGCGTAGGCGCCTGCGCCACCACGCTGCGCGGATCTGCTCACCCCCGCAGCACCCCCGGGCACGCCCCGCGCCCAATCACCGCCGGCCTCTCCAGCACCCGCCGGGCCGCCTCTTCCGGCTGAAACCGGCTGCGCTCGAACGCCCAGCCCGGCAGGCTCGCCAGCCGCGCCATCTGTCGCCGCGCGAAGCTCAAGTACTCATTCCAATCCTTCGTTTGGAAGGCCAACCCTTGGGGGTCGACGTCGCCGCGGTCGTTGTAGATCGTCACGACTTCAAAGCCCAGCTCGAACAGCCGCGTCGCCTCCTCGTCCACGTCGCACGAGCGCAGTTGCGCGTCGGCGAAGCGCGGCACGTCGCCGCTGACCTCGTGGCCTGGCGAGTCGCCGAAGATCACCAGCACCTTGCGGCTCTGGTCGCGCATCGCCGCGTCCGCGCAGGCCTGCATCCCTTCCGCCAGCGCGTCCACGAAATCGCCGCCGGGGCTCGGCGGAATCGACGTCAGCCGTCGGTCCAGCTCCTCCAGGTCGCCCGGACGCGGCCGGCGCTCTTCCTGACGCTCCGGGTAGACAGCCCAGCGCGGGCGCAGCTCCGCCGCCACCTCCGCCAGATCGTCGCTGGTGTCGCCATAGGCCAGCGTCGCCGATCGCCAATTTGGGTAGCGGCTCGCCAGCACGCCCGCGAACGAGCACAGCGCCGCCACGCAATCGTCCCATGGGGCCGAGCGCGCCGGCGACAGCAGCGGGACCATGGTGGTCCTTTCGCCCTCCACCGCCACGCGCCGGGCCGTGGCGTCAATCAGGAAGAAAAGCTGGAGCTCGTCGCCTTCACGCCTCCGCCGCAGCGGCGCGTTCGGCCGCCCGTCCAGCGGCATGGTCCGCACCGGGTGGTCCGAGCCGATTTGCCAGCGCCCGCTCTCCAGCAGCCGCAGCCGCAGCGCCACCGGCTCCTCGGGCCGCGTGGCGATTTCCGCCAGCGCCTGCAAAACACCGTCGCTCTTGATGGCGACCTCCACATCCCGCGCGCCGGGGACGGGGTCCAGCCACAGCTCGCACTCGCCTTGCTCGTTGAGCGGGAGCGGGTGGTCGACGACGCGCCCGGACGCCGGGTCCACGATGCATTCGATCGTAAACGACATATCTTCTATGGCGTGGGCTTCGGGTCGATGAAGGCTAGCAGGTTGAAGTAGGTCCGTCGGAGCTCGTCGGCGCCGGCGGCGTCGGCGCAGGGCGGGAAGCCGGCGGGCGGCTCGATGGTCGTGGCCGTGCTGTCGCACAGATACTGCGCCAGCAACTTGGGAGAGGCCCCCAGCTCGCTTCCCATCTCACTGACCTTCGCCACCACCTGCTCGCTCTCCAACTTGGCCACGTCCTCCACATCCGCCTTGAGCAGCACCAGCTTGGCCAAGGCGATCAAGCCGGCGTCGTCCATGCGGTGGAGCTCTGCGTCCTTGCCGATTGCTGCCAGCAGCGCGTCTTTCTTGGGCGACCGCTGCACGGCCAAGTCGAGCTCGTCCATGTCGCTGACGGTCAGTAAGGGGATTCGCGGCGGGGGCGGCGGCGCCTCGGCCTCGGCGATGGGGGGCGGCGCCTCGCGTTGCCAAAACACCGCGCCGCCGACGCCCAGCGCAGCTCCCAAGACCGCAGTCCCGGCCACGAGAGACCAAGGCTTTTTGGGAGGCTCCGGGTCGGGGGCTGGCTCGGAAGCGGCTGGCTCAGGCGGCGGGGCCTGTTGAAGCTCGCGCTCCTGTTCCTCTAGCCGGAGCAGGCGGTACTGGGCGTCGGGGCGCGCCAGAGCCAACCACATCAGCCCCTGGCGGTCCTCGGGCAGTTGCGCAAGCAGCGAGCGCAGGCTCTCCAGGTCGTCCTGGGCGTCCCGATCCTCGGGGACGACCAGGCAGTCGGCGGGCGAGAGCGCCACGTTGCCCGGAATCTCGACCCAGCGCGGATCGGCGTCGCTGGCCAAAAGCGCCCTGTCTGGAGGCAGGTAGCCTTCCATCGGCGTCGTCTGGATCTCGACGCCTTTCTCCGCACCCACCACCAACAGCCCGCCCTGCGAGCGCACCGTCTGGGCGGCGTCCGCCACGCACGTATCGCCGATGGCATGCGGCGGCGAGACCGCCAGCCAACCGTCGGCGCCCTGGCCGCCGCGGCTGGGCCGGAGGGCGGCGCCGGGCGACCTGAACAGCGTGACTTGATCCAGCATCGGGTGGTTCTCTTTGCCAGTCTCTAACGCGGCGTGGTCGCCTCGGGCCAAGACGCTCCGGCTCTTAGAACCGCGCCGTCCTGGTCCTGCTCCCGGTCCAGGGCGCGGCGCAAATTCGCGGCCGCCAGCGCGGGCAGGCTTGCTGCTCGATTGTATAGCAGCGTCTTGGAGTGGGCCCAGCTTTCCAGCGGGTTTGGCCGGCCGTCATGCCGGGGGCAGTTACGAGCCTGCGCCACGAATCGCGCCCACCAGTCGGCCCGGTCGGCGTAGCCTTGGTCGGCGGCCAGCCGCGCGATCTCGAAGGCGGGCAACACGATCGCCGCCTGCGCCCGCACGGTGGCCAACAGCTCCAGAGCAGGCAGGTCCTCAGGGCTCGCATCCAGCCACTGCGGGCGAAGCGCCAACACCTTCAGCAACGGGCCGGCCAGCCCGGCCGTCTCGCGGAGCGCCATGCGGTTGCGAACCAAGTCGAGCAGCGCCGCCACGGCTTCACCGGGAGGCAGAGCGGCGAGCTGATCCCAGCATGGATTCGCGAGGTCGCCCTGACGCAATGCCCCGATCGCGGCGGCTGCCGGCCGCGCGGCGGCGGAGAGCTGCTTGAGCAAGGGCCAGCGTCCCTCGGCGGCGCGCCAATCTCCTTCGGCCGCAAGCCGCAGCGCCAGACGGCGGTCCTTGGCGCGCTCGTCCCAACCGCCGGCGACGACGGCCGACACGTATTCCGCTGGGGATTCGTTCTCCCGGCGGTAAGGGTCGGTGTTGGGGAACCGCTCGAGCAGATCCATCCAGAGCTCGCGCGTGGCGTCGTCGGGCGCCAGCCGGATCAGGTCGGCGGTCTGCTCGGGCTCGAAGTACGGAATCGCGTCGAATAGGTCCGCGCTCCGGCCGGCCCCGAGGGCCAGACGCCGCAATCCCTCGGAGTCCAATCGCTTGAGCCCTTCGATGGCGAGCTTCCATTCCTCCAGATGCGGCGGGCGGGGACCGCGGCTTGCCAGCCATTCCAGCGACGAGCGGTCCCGCACCGAGGCGCGGACGGTCGTCGAGGCCTTCCACGGCTGCCACGAGCCCGCCTCAACGAGGGCCTTGGTCAGCGCC
>CAYOPA010000529.1:0-3566 GCA_964405625.1 uncultured Bryobacterales bacterium | reverse complement strand
GCCCGCGAAGACGCGCTACGAACAGCGCGACGGCGGCACGGAGACCAGCACCGAGCGCCGAGTCATCTACTCGCCGGAGATTCCAGGCCATCAGGTCGGCGAGGCGCGCTCGGAGTGGGAGATGCTGCTCGACTTGGCCCGCGCCGTGCGGCCGGAGGGCTGCGACAAAGTGCACTTCGCATCCGGCGCCGCCATCCGCGACGACATTGCGCGGGCGGTTCCCGCCTATGCGGGCATTGAAAAGCTCTCCAAGCAGGGCGACCAGTTCCAGTGGGGCGGGGCGCGCTTGTGCGCCGATCGCCGCTTTGGGACCAGCGACGGCAAGGCCCACTTCGCGATCGTACGGCCGCCAAGCTTGGGCGAGGCCGATCCGGTCGGGACTTTCATCATCGCCACCCGACGCGGCAAGCAGTTCAACTCGATGATCCAGCTTGACCGCGACCCGCTCACAGGAGCAGAGCGCGACCACATCTTTGTCTCGCCGGCCGACGCCAAACGGCTCGAGCTAGAGCGCGACGACGCCGTCGTGGTGCGCAACGAATATGGGGCCTTTCTGGGCAGGGCCTTCCCGGCCGACGTCGCCATCGGCACGCTCCAAGGCCACTGGCCGGAGTTGCTGTCGCTGATCCCCAACGGCCGGGTGGACCCGCAAGGGGGAGTGCCGGACTACAACGCCAGAGTCACGTTGGAAAAAGCGTAGGTACGCCGCCGGGCGGCCGCGGCCCTTACGACCGGTCCACGTCCCGGCGGCCGGAAACCAACTGCTCAATTCCCACCAGATCCGTCGGATATTCCCCGGTGAAGCAGGCGTAACAGAACTCCTGCTCGCGCGCCTCGGTCGCCCGCCGCAGCCCGCTCAGCGACAGGTACGCGAGCGAGTCGGCTCCGGTATACTCGCGCACCTCTTCCACGGAATGGTCCGAGGCGATCAGCTCCGTGCGGTCCGGCGTGTCCACCCCGTAGTAGCACGGCGAGATCGTCGGCGGGCACGAGATCCGCAGATGGACCTCCTTGGCGCCGAACTCCCGCATCAGGCTCACAATCTTCTTGCTCGTCGTGCCCCGCACCAGTGAATCGTCCACCAGCACCACGCGTTGGTTCTCGATCAGCCGCCGCACCGGGTTTAGCTTCAGCTTGACGCCGAACGACCGGATCGATTGCTTCGGCTCGATGAACGTGCGGCCGACGTAGTGATTGCGGATCAGCCCTGGGCGATATTGCAGACCGGATTTGCGCGCATAGCCGATCGCCGCCGAGACGCCGGAGTCCGGCACCGGCACCACGCAATCGGCCTCCACGGGATTCTCCGTCGCCAGAATCTCGCCCATGATCTCGCGGGAGTGCTCGACGGATTTACCGAAAACCATCGAGTCCGGGCGTGAGAAGTAGACGTGCTCAAAGATGCAGTGCGCCGGAGGCAGCGCCGGCGCAAAGCGCTCGCGCATGACGCCGTCGGCCGTCACCGTGATCATCTCGCCCGGCTCAACTTCGTTCACATACTTCGCGCCGATCAGGTCAAACGCGCAAGTTTCGGAGGCGAAGACATGCGCCACCCCCATCGGCGACTCCATCGTGCCGTAGCAAAGCGGCCGAAAACCCCTCTGGTCGCGCGCCACGATCAGCCGGTCCCGCGCCAGCAGCACCAGCGAAAAGGCGCCTTCCAACCGCAGCAAGGACTCGCGCAGCGCGTGCCGCAGCGTCGTCTCTCGCGAGCGCGCCATCAGGTGCAGCACCACTTCGGTGTCGCTGCTGGCTTGGAAGATCGAGCCCGACATCTCCAGCTCGCGCCGCAGTTCGATGGCGTTGGTCAAGTTGCCGTTGTGCGCGACCGCGAGTTGGCCTTTGTTACACTCCACGAAGAACGGCTGGGCGTTGAGCGAAGCGCTCTGCCCCGAGGTCGAATAGCGCGTATGGCCGATGGCCGCATAGCCGGGCAGCTTTTCGATCACGTCGCGCTGAAAGATCTGCTGCACGTAGCCCATGCCTTTGTGGGAGTGCAGCATCCCGCCGTCGCTCGACACAATGCCGGCGCTTTCCTGGCCGCGATGCTGCAAGGCGTGCAGCGCCAAGTAGGCGTGGTTGGAGGCTTCGGGGTGTCCGTAGATGGCCACCACGCCGCATTCGTCATGGAAATGATCGTCGGGCTCGGCCACTCGGTTTGACCAGGGCTCCACGGGAGCCATACCGAGTTGAACCAGACGCTGCGCGAGAGCTATGCGGTCGTTGGACATGGCTAGTTTCCTTTCAACAGGCGCTCCAGGGCGCCGTCCCACGCTTCAAACAACTCGTTCACTGAAATGGAAAACAGCGCCCGATCCGCCGCGCGGATCTCCAGGCGTCCTTCGACGGTTTTGCCCACGACCGGCGCCGCCACGACCGCCTCGGCCGCCAGCGCCAACACGGTGTCAAGCCTGTCGGGCCGCACGGCGACGAGCACCCTCGATGGCGCTTCATGGAACAGCGTGAAGACGGCCGGTCCGGCGGCGTCAAGCTCCAGCAGAGCGCCGATTCGCTCGCCGCCATCGCCTTCCGGCCCCAGGCAGCACTCTGCTGCTGCAACAGCCAACCCGCCGTCGCTGAGGTCGTGCGCGGACTCGATCGCCCGCTCCCTCACTAATTGACGGGTCAGCGTCTGCACCCGTTTCTCCAGGTTCAGATCCAGCGCCGGCGGCAAGCCCCAGGTCTGGCCCAAAACCGTCTTGGCGTAGTGCGAGCTGCCAAAGCGCCGCTCAAGCTGATCCTCCGCGCCGGGCGGCAGCCCGCCCAGCAACAGCAGGATCGAGCCCGCCTGCTGGAACGTGTTCGGCAGGGGAGCCTCGATGCCGTCGATCAGCCCGACCACGCCGATGACCGGCGTCGGCAGGATGCCCACGCTTAGCGTCTCGTTGTATAGGCTCACGTTGCCGCCCGTAATCGGCGCTTCAAAGTGCGAGCAGGCCTCGCCGATGCCCTCAATCGCCGCCACGATCTGCGCCATGATCTCGGGTTTTTCCGGGTTGCCGAAATTCAGGCAGTTCGTCGCACCCAGCGGACGCGCGCCCGCCATCGCCAAGTTCCGGCAGCTCTCCGCCACGGCGAGCATCGCGCCGAGCTTGGGGTCCAACGAGCAGTACCGCCCGTTGCCGTCCAAAGCCATTGCCAGCGAGACGCCCGCTTCCTTCACCCGCACCACGGCTGCGTCTCCGCCCGGTCCGGCCGTCGTGTTCGTGCGCACCTGGTAGTCGTACTGCTCCCAGATCCAGCGCTTCGAGCACAAATCCGCCGACGCCAGCAGGCGCAGCAGGGCATCCCGCGCCTGTTCGCCGTCGATGTCCAGAATTTCAGGGCCATCCAGCGGCGCGGTGCGGGCCGGTTCGGTGTAGGGCCGGTTGTAGAGCGGCGCATCGTCGGTCAGGAAGGAGTTTTCGATCTCCGCGACCACTTCGCCGTGGTCCTTCACCCGCAGCAGGCCGTCGTCGGTGACCACGCCGACCTCGGCGGCGTCCAGCCCCCATTTCTCGAAGACATCGAGCACTTCCTGCTCACGGCCGCGCGGCGCCACCAGCAGCATCCGCTCCTGGGACTCC
>CAYOPA010000528.1:0-3588 GCA_964405625.1 uncultured Bryobacterales bacterium | reverse complement strand
CAGCCAACCGCAACCTGTTCCTTCTTTCGTGGTCTCGACTACCGCCCGCACTCCACGACTACCGCCCGCACTCCAGTTTCCTCAGCGAGGCAAGGCTCGGCAAAAGGACGAGGGGACGGGAAGATTGGTGACAAAAACGTGTGAAGTAATCGCCGTTTCGCCGAATTGGTGCGCCGTAAGTCCTGTGTGGTCAATGCAATCTTGCCCGTTCTCGCGAATTCTTCACACGTTCCGGTTGGCTGTTTCGTGCTCCGGCCGTCGGACTGGCGACCTTCAGCTGCGAGCGCGGTCCGGACGGCAGCGGATACAGGCGGCAGTCCAGGCGCTCCTCCATCGCCTCGATGAGTTCCGGTACGCATCCTGAACGAAAACGGCTTGGCGGTTGTCGCCATGCTTCGTGAGGTGATAGGGAACGCCCTCCGCGACCAGCCTCGCTTCCCGCGCCATCGATCCGGCAAGGATCGTAACACATCAGGAGGTCCCCGATCTTGGAGTGGTTGTTCAGTGGGGGCGTGGCAACGGCACAGGGTAGGCTCCTTGGGGGGCGGATCTCGGATTGGCCGGACGATCTGGCCCGTTGATTCGTGGAATCCTCGCCCCCCAACTGCTTGATACACTCACACCTTGATGCCCAACGAATACGCAGTTGAGCTGGCGACATCCAGCATCCGGTACGGTTTTGGGGTGACGCGCGAGGTCGGCATGGACCTCGCCGCGCAGGGCGCGCGCATGGCGATGGTCGTCACCGACCCCCACATCGCCAAGCTGCCCCCGCTGGAGCGCACGCTGGAGTCGCTGGAAGACAACGGGATCTCCTGGAAGCTCTATGACCGCGTCCGCGTGGAGCCGACCGATCAGTCCTTTCGCGACGCAATCGTTTTCGCCGAAAGCTACCGCTTCGACGCCTTCGTGGCCATCGGCGGCGGCTCCACGATCGACACGGCCAAGGCGGCCAACCTCTACTCGACCTACCCGGCGGATTTCTTGGACTACGTCAACCCGCCCATCGGACTCGGAAAACCCGTGCCGGGGCCGCTTAAGCCTTTGTATGCGATCCCCACAACGGCTGGTACCGGATCCGAGGTCACCGGCGTGGCGATCTTCGACTTGGTCGCCCTGCACGCCAAGACGGGCATCGCCAACCGCCGGCTGAAGCCGACTTTGGGCTATCTCGATCCGCACAACACGATCACGCTGCCCGCCCAGGCCGCCGCCGCGACCGGGCTGGACGTGCTCTCCCACGCCATCGAGTCCTACACAGCCGTCCCTTACACCGCCCGCGAGGCTCCGGCGAGCCCGCTGCTTCGGCCCGCCTACCAGGGGTCGAACCCGATCAGCGACGTATGGGCTTTGCAGGCGCTGCGGATGGTGCGCGGATACCTGCCGCGCGCCGTGGCTGACGCGGGCGACGAGGAAGCGCGCGGCATGATGCTGCTGGCGGCTTCCTACGCCGGCATCGGCTTCGGCAACGCCGGGGTGCACTTGCCGCACGGTATGTCGTACCCGGTTTCGGCGACGGTCCGAGACTATCGGCCCGACCAATACCCCGGCGAGGGGGCGCTGGTTCCGCACGGGTTTTCGGTGATCCTCAATGCGCCGGCGGTTTTTCGGTTTACCGCGTCCGCAAACCCCAAACGGCATTTGCAGGCCGCCGAGGCTCTGGGAGCGGACATCACCAACTCCCGCGACGAAGACGCGGGAAAGGTCTTGGCTGACACAATCACCGGCTACATGCGGCGGTTGAACGTTCCCAACGGCTTGTCGTCGATCGGCATTACGACGGACGACATTCCGGCGCTGGTGCAAGGGACACTGCCGCAGCACCGGGTGACCAAGCTCTCGCCCCGCCCGTTCGGTGAAGAGGATCTGGCGCGCCTGTTTGAAGACGCCATGACGGCGTGGTAAGCGAAGACCCATGGCGACGAAACAGAAACAGTACTGGCTGGTGAAGTCCGAGCCGTTCAAATACTCCTGGGACAAGTTTGTGGAAGACGGCCAAACGTTCTGGGACGGCGTCCGCAACTATCAGGCCCGCAACAACTTGCAGGCGATGCGGAAGGGCGACCAAGTGTTGTTCTACCACTCCAATGAAGGCAAGGAGGTGGTCGGGGTGGCGAAGGTGGCGAAGCAAGCCTACCAGGACCCGACCACGGGCGACGACCGCTGGGTTTGCGTGGATCTCAAGCCGTTCAAGAAGCTCAAGAAGCCGGTGACGCTGGAGCAAATCAAGGCCGATGACCGGCTCGCCGGGATCAGCCTGATTAAGCAAAGCCGACTGTCGGTGATGCCGGTTTCCGAAGACGAGTTTCACGTCATCCTCGGCATGGCCAAATAGCGGCTCAGAACTCGCGAATCAGCCGCCAGCCCATCACCGCATGCGCCCCGCTTTCCTGGCGAGCTTCCAAGCCCACGCCGACCTGGAGGTTCACATCGTCGACGACACGAAAGTGCGTCTGCGGCATCAGCAGCCAGGAGGTCGGCAGCGGTCCGCCGACCTTCAGGTTGGATTCCAGGCCGTAGACCACGTGCTTGGACTGCGTATAGAAAAGTGTGGCGTTGGAGACCGCGGCCAGCCCGCGGTCCAACCCGTCGGTTTCACGCCGGAAGCCGTTCATCGTGAGAACCGACCAGGTGCGGTTCATCTTGTAGCC
Organism: uncultured Bryobacterales bacterium; assembly: GCA_964405625.1. GTDB lineage: Bacteria > Acidobacteriota > Terriglobia > Bryobacterales > UBA6623 > RI-231. Next base: position 937 of record CAYOPA010000528.1, on the reverse strand, counting down.
GTTGAGGTAAAGCAGATCGGCATTGACGTAGTGATCCTTTCGGTCGACCCGCACGATCGTCTGCCAGCCGTGAATGCCCTTGTGATTGCCATACGTGCCGGTCGTGCCCTGCAGCGCCATCTTGTACTCAGCGAGGCTGGTGTTCTCCATGGGGGCTTCAAGCTCGATGGCCAAGCTGTCGGTAAAGGCGACCTCGATCTCCGGGGCCCAATTGAGCTGCCGGTCCGCGCCATGTAGGGGCAGCTCAAAAAGCGAGTTGATCTCAATCTCGCCCTTCTGCGCCCCTAGCGGGCGGACCAGGTCAAAGATCATGGGCTCTGGAATGCGCGGCTCGATGGAGCCCAGCGAACCCTCGTTGGGGTCCGTTCGTTGCTGTGCGTTTGCGAGAGGCGCCGCGAGGCAGAAGAGCAGCGCGATGTTGCAGGCGATCTGGATTCGCATGGGTTGTGGCTTGGAGCTTCGGGGCCTTCCGGGCCGCCTGTTCAGTGATCGGGACCGCTGGCGAAGCGCCGGTTCATGCCGGCGAAACTTGCGACCTGCCATCTATTCCAGCGTTCCGCATCGCGTCCGACCGCTCAACGTATCTTTCGGCCAGACGCGCCTCCGGGGGCCTTTTAGGTAAGGTTGCGCTGGCGTGCGGCCCTTCGTCCTGCTTGAATAGGAGCTAACGTGGGAAGCGTCGGACTGGAGCAAGCCCCTGCTGTCGGCGACTCCGGCGAACAATCTGGATTCCAGCTCCTGCGGCGGATCACCGAGCCGTCGGCGGAGGACCGTTTGCCGGCGCTGGTCGTCTCGGCGCTCGCGGTCTGCCTGATCGTCTCGGCCGATTACCTCATCAATCCTAACGTTTCGATCGGCTACCTCTACATCATCCCCATCCTGCTGTCGGCCGGGTTCTTGCCGCGCTGGCAGATTATCGTGGCGGCCGGCGTCTGCG
>CAYOPA010000527.1:425-3599 GCA_964405625.1 uncultured Bryobacterales bacterium | reverse complement strand
GCGCCGCTCGCCACGTCAACGGACGGGCGCGACTTTACGCCGACCGCATCACCGATTCCATGCGGAAGGCGATCGACGAGACCGACCGCCGCCGCGAGATCCAGCGCGCCTACAACTTGCAGCACGGCATCACGCCCGAATCGATCGCCAAACCGATCGACATGAGCCTGGCGCGAATCGTGGAAGCGGACTACATCACGCCCCCCAAGGACGACGACGAAAGCGGCGACCTGCCCCAGAACCCGGCGGATTTGCTCGCACTGGTCGAGAAGCTCGAAAAGAACATGCGCGAGGCCGCAAAAGCGTTTGAATTTGAAAAGGCCGCCGAGATTCGCGACCGGATCAAGACCCTTAAGACCCATGACCTGACGGGCATGGCCGGGGCGAAAGCGTCATGATTCGGCTCGGGCTGATCGGCCCGGGGAAAGTCGGACGTTCGCTGGTGCAGGCGCTGCCGCGTGAGCGGTACGCGCTGGGGCCGGTGATGGGCGCGGGCCACGGCTCCTCGCGGAGCTTGGTGCGCGATTTGAGGGCCGGCCGGGCTGTCGAATCCGCCGAGGTGTTCGGCGAGTGCGACGTCGTGCTGATCGCCACGCCGGAGGCCGCCGTGGAACCGATTGTGAAACGTTTGACCGACACCGCTATCGACTGGACCGAGAAGAACGTCCTCCACACCTGCCGGTACTGCCCACCGCAGCTTGCCGAGCTTTCTTATCGAGGGGCTTCGGTCGGCGGTTTGTTCCCCATGCAATCCTTCGGGCAGCCGTTGGACCGCTTGGAGGGGGTGCATTTTGTGCTGGTCGGCGATGGCGCGGCCGTGCGCGCGGGGCGATCCATTGTCAGGTCCTTCAAGGGCCACGTGCATGTCGTGAACCCCCAAGGTAAGCTGCAGGCGAGCGTGGCGTCGTCCATCGCGACCAAGGTCCTTTCCGGCGTGGTGGAGATGAGCGTGCGCAGAATGATGTTGGCGGGCCTATCGCGGCGCCGGGCGCTGGAGTCTTTGCGGCCAATGGTTGCAGCGGTGCTGGAAGACCGCGGCCGGGGCGGCGGACGCCCCTCTCCCTTCGGCGACGGCGACGCGGCGGTGCTGGACAATCTGGCCAAGGCCTGCGATCGATCCGATCCGGCCGACGGCGCGCTCTACCGCAAGGCCCTGCGCCTGGCTCTGGAAGCTCTGGAGGTGGACGATGCGGATCTGCATCTGGCGGCTGCTGCCCGCGGTCCTGACGCTGAGCCTGTTGAGCGCGCAACACCCGCCGACTGAGCCGGCGCCGCAAGAGCGCCCGGACATCAACCGCGCCACGCGGCGGCAGCTTGAGGCCGTCCGCGGCGTCGGACCGGCGACGGCGAAACTAATCATTCGGACCCGCGAGCAGTTAGGCGGATTCCGTAGCTTCGACGAGCTCCACGCCGTGCCAAAGCTCTCCAAACGCGTGATCGACGCTATCCGGGAGGCCATGCGCTGCTGCGAGCAGGGCGCTGGTCCATCACCATCGGGATAGGCTTGGGCGCTCAACTCAAGGTCAATCTCGGGATCCCAGCGGAGTCGAAGTACGCGTTGGGCAGCGCCAGGCTCGGCGACTGCGAGCGTGAGAGACGCCGGAGGCCGTGAGAGCTCCAAGCCGTTCGCACGGCCAGAGGCAGTGTCAACCATTTTGTGTAAACGACATCCTCATACCGTTGCATGAGCAAGCCCCTCGCAGAGGGCCGCGCGCCCCCGCGCGGGGGTGCGCGGCGCGGCCGGCTCGATCATCGCGCCTCCGCCTTCGCCATTCGCTCGGGCCACAGGCCCGACTGCACGGCGTAGCCGTGCGCCACAGCCAGCAATCCCGCCTACACTACGGAGGAGTGCCGCGCCCGCAACACGCTCCCTGGCTGCTGTTGGCCGGACTGACGCTTGCCCACTTCGCACTGCTCGCAAACTACGTTCGCCCGGCTTACTCGGCGATTGACGCCGACGGCTACTACGCCCAGGCCCGCCTGCTCGCTTTCGAGGGCCGTCCGGACTTTGAGCCGGAAGCGGCCTTGCAGTATCTCGGCGTCCACTGGCTGGAAAAAGAGGACGGACGCTTCATCAGCCGTTACCCGCCCGGCCTGCCCGCCCTGCTCGGCGCCGTGTGGAAGGTTTTTGGGCGAGAAGCGTCTCTATACGTCAACGCTGCGCTGGCGGCCTTGACGCTGCCGCTGCTTTTCCTGCTGTGCCGACCCTACGCCGGAGACTGGCCGGCACTTGCGGCGGCGTTCGTCCAAGCAGCCAACCCCGCCGCCAATCGTCAGGCTCTCAACGCCGACTCGCATTCGCTGACCACGGTCTGCCTGGTTGGCGGGTTCGTCCTGCTGGAGCGCTGGGGCCGGCGCGGCGGGCGATGGATGGGCTTCGCGGCCGGTTTCGCGTTGGCCTACATTCCGCTGGTGCGCTTTGCCGAAGCCGCCGCGGCCCTGGGCGTGATCGCCTTCTTGTTCTTGATCCGGCACAGGCCCGAACGTCGCGCCGAGATCCCCTACGTGCTCGCCGGAGCGCTGGGGCCGATCCTCGTGCTGGCCACCCACAATCAGTTCCACTTCGGCGCCTTCTGGCGGACGGCCTACGAGCTCACCGGCGAGAGCGCGTTGAGCCTGGAGTACGTGTTGCGCAACTGGCCTGTCTACAGCCAGAGCCTGCTCACCTCCGGAGTTGGTTACTTGATTCCGCTGGCGCTAATGGGCCTGCTGCTGATGCTGCGTGATCGCACCACGCGGCCGGTTGCGGCGGCGCTGGGGCTGTCGGCGGCATCCGTCACTTTACTGTATTGCTCCTATTATTACGCCGAGGTCGGCTCGCCGGTGACGATCCGATTTCTGCTGCCAACACTCCCGCTCTATTTCCCGCCCGCGCTCTACCTGCTGCGCCAGGCGCTTCCCAGCGGGTTCTTGGGCCCGGCGCTCGGCGCGATTGTGCTCTTGCAGACGGCGATGGGACAGCCGGCCGGAATGGTGGAGCTGCGGCGCTCTGCGGCCGCGGCGGAACGCTCGGCGGCGGCGATTGCCGGGCTTGAAGCGCTCGTTGAGCCGGCGGCGGTCGTGCTCGGCGACCGTCGGCTGCACGAGCAACTCAACTTCACCGGAGTCTGGAAGTTGGCCGACGCCGAGCCGTTCTTCGCAACGCCCCGCGAGCGCCCGCTCCTGCATTGGTTG
>CAYOPA010000527.1:0-415 GCA_964405625.1 uncultured Bryobacterales bacterium | reverse complement strand
CCCCCGCCGATCCCAACCGGCCCAGTCCGATGCAGCGCGGCAAGGGCGCGGAGCTTCGGGCGCGCCTCGCCAACCTGAGCGGAGAGGCGAGAAGTTTGGCGATACTCCGAGATCTGGAGGCTTGGGCGGAGGATGCGCCCCTTTATTGGGTTGTCCCCGCTGACGAAGTCGACCGGTTGCCGGATGCGCTCCCCGGCTACGGCCTCAACCTGGAGGCCCGCATCGAGTTGCCTCGGATCCTGGAAGCGCTTCAGCGCGACCAGCGAATCGTCAGTCCGCTGGCCTTGACCGGCGAGCCGCTGCTCGTCTATCGGCTTGTGGCGCGGGGCGCGGGCTCAGCCGCGTCGCAGCCTTCGGGAAGGCTACAATAGGTCCTTATGGCGGAACGACTGGTCCACTGCGTAAAGCTCGGCAA
>CAYOPA010000526.1:0-3607 GCA_964405625.1 uncultured Bryobacterales bacterium | reverse complement strand
CGAATCCTCAAAGCCGCCCGCGCGTTGTCCACCGACGCCGCCACCTTCAGCCGGTTCCGCACAATCCCCGCGTCCGCCAGCAGCTCCGCTTTCTTGGCGTCGTCGTAGCTCGCCACGCGCTCGATGTCGAAGTTGTCGTAGGCCCGCCGGTAGTTCTCGCGCTTGTTCAAGATCGTCGTCCAGCTCAAGCCCGCCTGCGCCCCTTCGAGGATCAAGAACTCAAACAGCAACCGCTCGTCATGGACGGGGACGCCCCACTCGCGGTCGTGATACTCGATGTCGATCGCCGTCTTCGGCCAGCCGCAGCGTTGCATCGCTCTATTTTATTCCGGGGGAACTTTCCCATTCAGGGGCCGTATCTCCTGGCCGAAACCCGCGATCCAAGGAGGATCCGCAGCCACCATGAAAACCCTCACCGCTTCCCTAACCGCCGGCTTGGCGCTCACCCTGCTCGCCGCCTCGGCCGCCGCCCAAGGCGCCCCCTGGCTCCACGTGGAGGTCCGCGACAGCGGCTCCAAGGCGGAAACCGTCAACGTCAACGTGCCCATGTCGATGGCCCGCATCGCCCTCAAAGCCATGCCGGACAAGGTTTCCGGCAAGCTCAACGAAAAGATCGCCCAAAACGGCAAATTCAGCCTCACCGACCTGCGCGCCCTCTGGCAGGAGCTCCGCGACGCCGGCGACGCCGACCTCGTCACGGTCGATAGCGCCGACGAAACCGTTCGCATCCGGCGGGAAGGCGGCCACGTCCGCATCCGTGTCGAAGGCAAGGGCGACCGCGGCGACCTCGTCAACGTACAGGACAAAACCAGCACCGTCCGCGTCTGGATCGACGAGAACAGCTAGCCGATGCTCAAAACCGCGCTCAAGCTCTTCGGCGTCGCCGCGGCCGTCCTGGTGCTCATCGCCGTCAGCCTGACCTGGGTGGTGGTGCGGGTCGTCCCGGCGGACGGCCCCAGCATCATCGTGCCGGCCCCGGCGCTGCTGGCGCGGGTTGCGTTGGCCTTCACGCCCGCCCCAGCTCGTGGCGTTGCTGCGCGACTTCGACACCGGCATAGCCGTCGAAGTCCGCAGCCCCGACGCCTACATCGACATCTGGGTCTGGTAACGCCGCGCGTGGCGCAGAGCCCCAGCTCTGCCGCGTCGACGCCCACGTCGACGCCCGGCCGGACACGAATGTCCGGCCCTACCTACCGCCCCAACCTCCTCACTAGCTCCGCCGCCTTATCCAAAATCAACTTCTCCACGCTCGGCTGAAACGGCGCCGGCCATCCATACCCATACATCGAAGTCGCCCCCTCATAGCCGCCCTCGTCAATAATCCGCGCCGTCGGAATATACGCAAACACATCATCGGTATAGCCCGACACCCAAGTCCGGTCCGGCCCGTGAGCCTGCTTGAGCTGCAACCCGTAATCCACCACCACCTCTCCCGCCAACGTGATCCAGGTGAGCTGATCGCCCACCTTCCACACCCGCACCGGGTAGTCGTAGGACTCCGGCAGCTTGCCCTCCTTGTCCAGCCGCGCCAGCAGCCCCTGCCAATGCGCCTGCTCGTAGCCGCTGCGGGTCCGTGCCCACTCGGCAATCTCAGCCCGTGAGGGCGGCTTCTGAAAACCCACCTTCACCGTGGAATATGCCGCCTGCAACGGCCCCTCCAGCTTGGTCATCTTGCCGGCCGTCACCTGCTCCACGGCCTCGGCCAGAATGGCGCCGTACATCCGCGCCAGCTCCATCCGCCGCCGCGGCAGCGGGTTCTGGTCGGCGCCGCAACCGGCCATAAACAGCGCCGTCGCGCCGGGAAAGCGCCGCTCCAGCTCCGCCTGCGCAAACCCTGGGTAGTCGCCGTGAATCTCAAACAACCCCATCACCGTGGCGTGGCAGGCGTAGCCGAAAACCAAGGCGCGCATCTTGCCGTCCGGCGCCCGCACCGTCATCACCGGCACGTCATGATCGGTCGGACCCGGATACTCGCGATGGCCCACCCGCCGCCGGTTGACGGCAAACCCGGCATAGCCCTGCTCAAAGGCGACCTCCGCCGGCGAGAGGTCGTCGATCGCCCGGCCGATCAGCTCGGTCACGTCCTCGATCAGCTTTTTCGTATAGCGGTGGACGACTTCGGCCTGCTTCTCATCCAGCCGATACGTCGGCCGGGCCACCTGGCCCGTCGTCGGGCCGCTGTGCGTGTGCGAGGCGTTGATCGCCAGCCGCTCGCGCGGAATCCCCCAGCGCCGCTGGGCCGCCTCGAAAATCGGGTCCGTGTCGGCCTTGCTCCAGCCGACCAAGTCCGAGGTCACCAGCACCGTCTTTGCGCCGGTCTCGTCCTCCAGCGCCACGGCCTTGGCGTAGATCGGCGCATGGACCCCTTCCGACGGCCGGTCGCGCGAGGCGTAGCCCGCCATCCAGATCGGCTCCGATGGCGTGATATTGAGCGTGGCTACGCCGGCCTTCCAGCCGGCGGAGGCCCCGGCGGCCGGCAACAGGCAGGCGACGAGCAGTAGGCGGGTGAGCATGTTGTCAGCATTGTAGGCGTCTGGGAGAATGAACGGGTGGCGAACGCCGATCTCCTGCAACAAGTACGCGACGTGGCCGGCGATCCGACCCGCGCGCTGGAGCTGACCCTCGCCGGCCTCGACGCCGACACCGGCACGCTGCACAGTCTCGGCTCCGACGGTCGGCTGCACCTGCGAGCCTGGGCCGGCGGCATCCCCGAGCCGCTGCTCGACATCATCCGCATCATCCCTGTCGGCAAAGGCATCGCCGGGCTAGCCGTCGAGCGCAAGCAGCCGGTCGACCTGTGCAACCTGCAAACCGACAACTCCGGCCAAGCCCGCCCGCGCGCCAAGGAGACCGGCGTCAAAGGGTCCATCTGCGTGCCGCTGATGGCGGGCGACGAAGCCGTCGGCGCGCTGGGCGTCGCTACCGTTCGCGAGCGCGAGTTCACCGAAGAGGAAACGGATCTGCTGCTCGCCATCGGGCGCATTCTCGCCGGAGCGCGCCCGTAGGGGCGCCCGGAAGGCCTCCCAACCCGCGGATCTGATTGAAATAGGAAGAAATCCATGTCCCTCGTCACCCTCGGTCCGGACACCATCCCGGACAATCCGTTCATCCGCCTCAGCCCCCGCGACAACGTCGTCGTGGCCCGCGTCCCGCTGCCCGCCGACGCCGAGCTTGAATTTGAGGGCCGCACGGTCCGCATGCGCCAGTCCGTCGGCGCCGGGCACAAGGTCGCCGTCGCGGAGATTGAGCCCGGCGGCGTGGTCTACAAGTACGGCGAGGACATCGGCAAGGCCCGGGAGCGCATCCATGCCGGCGAGCTCGTCCACGTCCACAACCTGCTCTTCGGAGTCGGCGCCAAGGAGTACGAGTTTTCCAACAACCTCACCGACCTGCCCGACATCCCGGTGCTCAGCGACGCCAATTCGTTCCTGGGCTTTCCACGCGCCGACGGCCGCGTCGGCACGCGCAACTACATCGCCGTGGTGGGAACCAGCAATTGCTCCGCGTACGCCGTGGAGCAGGTCGAAGCAGCCCTGAAGAATGAAGACTTTGCGGGGACCGGCATCGACGGCGTGATCGCGCTGCCCCACGGCGACGGCTGCGGTCA
>CAYOPA010000525.1:0-3613 GCA_964405625.1 uncultured Bryobacterales bacterium | reverse complement strand
TCATGCGGGCGCCGTCGAGCAGCCGCTGCGCTTCGGCTTCCGAGCCGGCTTTGACCTTGTGGGTCACGTGGTAGGCGATACCGCTTTGTTGCACGCCCTCCACCTTGACGGCTCCGACGGCGCTGATGCGCAGTTGCAAGGCCGCCGGCAGCTCGCCGCGCTCTTCCTGGACGTAATAGCCGCCCGAGCGCGTGATCGGGCTAAGCGGCTGCGCCCCGGCCGCCGCGGCGCAGAGCGCCATGGCGGCAGGCAGCGCCCAACCAGCGACGGAGCGCGGCGCCATTCTCTCCGTAAGCACTTGCATCCCGCTTTTCATCAATACAGCTCCACCGATGCATTCATCGCTTGCAGCGCCTGCTCGCTCCGCAGCCGCACGTAACTGTTGGACTCATTGCGCACAAGCTGTTGCAACACGCCGGTCAGCTCGCTGTCGGGCGACTCGGTCAGCAGGTCGATCGCCTGCACCCGCACGCCTGGATTGGAATCGGTTTGCAGCGCCTGGACGAGCGCCTCACGCACTTCCGGATCGCTGTGATGAGCCGCCAGCGACGACAGCGCATTGAGCCGCACGCCCGGGTTCTGGTCCCGCAACAGCGCCTGGATCATGGCGCGCCGCACCTCTACGTCGCCGGAGCCCTGCCCCAGCGCCTGCAACGACTCCAGCCGCACGCCCGAGTACGAGCCCTCCACGCTGGAAATCAGCAACTGCCGGATGAACGGATCTTGCGGGTTGCCGCGGATCGTGCGGCGCTCTTCGATCACGATCTCCACGTCGCCGCCGAGCTCATCCAGGCGAACCGACTGCACCTCGGTCGAGGCCGCCGCCGGACCGGCGACGATCGACGCCCCGTTTACCGCCGGGCCCCCGCCGGGACCGTTGAGCATCGCCCGCCAGTCGCCGCCGGTGGAGCTGCCGCCCCAAAAACCCAAAGCCACCAGGGCGAACGCCGCGGTCGGCTGCCAAGCCATGCGCATGCCGCCCAAACCGGCGACAAAGCTCGCCCACCACGACTGCGACGCAGGCTGGCGGGAGGAACGATAGACCTCCCGCATCAAATCATGCCGGCACTCGGCCAGCAACCCGTCCGACGACTGCCTGCCGCGGCGGGCGTTGAGACTGCGCAGAAACGCCTGCTCGCTCTCCAGCGCCGTCCGCAGCTCGGGCGAGCCCTCCAGCTCAGCCTCAAACGCGATCCTCTCGCCGTCCTCCAGCTCGTCGTAGAGGTAGAGGCTGACTTGATCCCGTGGATTCATCTCGCTCATCGGGTCCTCCATATCCTCATCTGGCATATCCTCACTTGGCGTCCGCCAGCGCATCGCGCAACTTGCGCGTCGCTCGAAACAGACAATTCTTGGCCGCCTCCTCGCTGATGCCGATCATCTCGCCGATCGCTCGCAGGCGGTGTCCTTCGTAGTGGCGGAGCTCAAACACCATGCGTTCCTTGGGCGAGAGCTCCTCCATGGCGGCCTCGATCCGGCCGCCGAGCTCGCTGCCGGTCAGGCTCCGGTCCGGATCAGCTTCCGGCCGTCCGTCCGAGGCCGCCTGCAACGGGTTCAAGCCGCGCTCGCCATCGCGATCGTCCACCGCGTGCTCCTTGCGAACGCTCTTGCGCCGCAGGTGGTCGAGGCAGACGTTGGTCGCGATCCGGTAGAGCCAAGTGTGGAAGCTGCAATCGAAGCGAAAGCTGTCGAGCCGCCGGTAGACCTTGATAAAGGCCTCCTGGTAGGCGTCGCGCGCATCCTCAGGGGAGCGCAGCATGTTCATCGTCACGCGCAGCACCGCCCGGTCGTACAGCCGCACGAGCTGTTCGAACGCATCGTGATCGTTGTTCTGCGCCGCCCGAATCAACGCCGCCTCGCTCAGAGGGGGCGTGTCCGCGCGACCGCCGAACCCGATCGATTCCGCTCTCACCAATTCCACCGGGGCGATCTCGCCTTACACAGCATACAGACGCGGGTGGAAAGAAAAGGTTTGGCGCCGGCGGCGAAATCCGCGGCGAAGCCCATCGCGGTAAACTGGCAGTTTCGCCATGAAGCTCAATATCCTTGTTTTGCCCGGTGACGGCATCGGTCCGGAAGTCACCGCCGAAGCCGTCCGCGTGCTTGAGCACGTCGCCAAAAAATGGAACCACGAGCTGGTTCTCTCCGAAGGCCTGCTCGGCGGCATCGCCATCCATAAGACCGGCGGCCCCTTCCCCGATGACACCCGCGAAAAGGCCCTCGCCGCCGACGCCACCTTGCTCGGCGCCGTCGGCCTGCCCGAGTTCGACGACCTGGAGCCCTCCAAGCGTCCTGAAAAGGGATTGCTCGGCATCCGCAAGGCGCTCGACGTGTTCGCCAACCTGCGTCCGGTCGTGGCCTTCGACTCGCTCATCGACTCCTCGCCGCTGAAGAACGACATTGTGCGCGGCGCCGACCTGCTGATCGTGCGCGAGCTGACCGGTGGTTTGTATTTCGGCCAGCCGCGCGGCATTGAGATGCGGGACGGCGTGGAGACCGTCGTCAACTCGATGGTCTACACCCGCCCGGAGATCGAGCGCGTGCTGCGCATGGCCTTCAAGCTGGCGCAGGGCCGCCGCAAGAAGCTGGCCTCGGTGGACAAGGCCAACGTGCTCGAAAACTCGCAGCTCTGGCGGCGGGTGGCCAACGAGGTCGCCAAGGATTTTCCCGATGTCGAGCTCGAGCACGTGCTGGTCGACAACTGCGCCATGCAGCTCATCCTGCGGCCGACGAGCTTTGACGTGGTGGTGACTGAGAACCTGTTCGGCGACATCTTGAGCGACGAGGCCTCGGTGCTGGCCGGCTCCATCGGCATGTTGCCGTCGGCCTCGATCGGCGACCCGCTGCCCTCGGGGGCGTGGCGCGGGCTGTATGAGCCGGTGCATGGCTCGGCGCCGGACATCGCGGGACAGAACAAAGCCAACCCGCTGGCCGCGATCGGTTCGGCGGCGGCGATGCTGAACTACAGCTTCGGCTTGAGCGAAGAGGCCGCGGCCATCGAGAAAGCGATGCAGGCCGTGTTGGCCTCGGGTGACGTCACCGCCGACCTCAAGCCCAAGGGAACGCCCGCGACCACTGAGCAGGTCGGCCGGGCCGTCTGCGACGCGATCGGCTGATGAGCCACTCGATCCGGCTGGCGGCGCTCGACGACGCGGAGACGTTGACTCGCTTCAACGCCGCGATGGCCTTGGAGACCGAGCATCTCACTCTGGATGTCGAGCGCCTGCGCCTTGGGGTCGAAGCCGTGCTCACCGACCCCTCCAAGGGCTTCTATCTGGTCGCCGACGAGGACGGCGCCGTGACGGGCCAATTGCTGATTACCTGCGAGTGGAGCGACTGGCGCAACGGCGTCTTCTGGTGGGTGCAGAGCGTCTACGTGCGCGAGGACCGGCGCGGCGCTGGGATTTACACGGCCCTCTACAAAGAGGCCGTGCGCCGCGCCAAAGCCCAAGGCGACGTTTGCGGCCTGCGGCTGTATGTGGAGAAGGATAACCGCCGCGCCCAAGCGACTTACGCCAAATTGGGCATGAGCGAAACCGACTACCTGCTCTACGAGACCGATTTCGTCTTGCGGCGGTTCTGAGCGGAACGTTGAACCAAGTGGCGCGCGGCT
>CAYOPA010000524.1:0-3614 GCA_964405625.1 uncultured Bryobacterales bacterium | reverse complement strand
TTGGGATGGGGACTTGCACCCCACTAGTCGCCGAACATGCTCGGCACACAACAAGACGGCCCACCGATCCCGAGAGATCGATGGGCCTCTTCAATTAGGAACAAACTGAATCAGCAGAAAGCCACAGCGGCACTAGGCGGCGCGATGGGCCCGCCGCCGATTCCAGAACCAAACTCCAACCAGACCCGACAGCAAAAGCGGAAGTTCGCCCATCGTGCCTTCCGGCGTCGCAACCACTGGAATCGATTCAGAAACGATTGCAAAATTTCTCTGAACTCTTCCGCTGCGTGGGTTCATCCGGGCGACCTGCAGGTGGAACGGAAGTTCATCCGTCTTCAGACTCGCCGCCTCAATCCGGAAGATCCAGGTCCACAGCGACGCGGCCGTGTTCACCAGATTCAACTGAGTCGATGTTGTCGCACACACACTCCCGGATCCTGGGGCGGACTGGCATCCGTTCGGGGTGGCAAGGGCATTCGCCGAGTCCGTCCACGTACCTGCGGCAGTCGTCGATGTCAACACGCCGCTGACCAGCGCTCCACTGCTTGCGTTGACACTGACACCCCGGACCCACACCGGGCCATCGTCTGCGGTGAACGTACTATTTCGCAGATCTGCCGTGAGTTCCACATCATACAGGTCACCACCCGCCGACGAAATGTCGATCGTATAGACCCCGCCGAAACAAGTTCCACACACCGGCCCGATCGAGCCGGCGCTGAGCGGCAGTGTGGCCAAGAGGCCCCCGAGGAGGCACAGCATTGCCGTTCGTATTCTCATATTTCCATTTACCCCATTTCGACCCGTCCGGACTTCCACCCGGATCGGCTCAGGACCGCTTCGCCAAGACCACTCGGTTCCCCTCCGGGTCGAGGATGGACGGTTTCCTCCTAAGAACAAATGTAAACGGGGCCCGAACTAGTGTCAATCGCTGAGATGGGCAATCCCCCGAAATTCGGAGTACTAGAGAGTTCAAAATGAGGTTGGCCAACAAGTTGTTGACGAATCACCCGGATAGAAGACGGCGGGCGGTCGACCGTCGGCTTGGACGAACCATCGCCCTGATCAAAAAAACAGGTGGCCCGCCAGCAAAGGCAAACACCCGGCTTGGCCACCTGCACAGATTCACTAAGCTGTCCGGCGAGTACTCACCCTAAGAGCGCTTCTGCGCCTCCAGAACCAGAGTCCTACCAATCCACTGAGCAGCAGCGGAAGCTCACCTGCCGTGCCTTCTGGGACGCTGACGGAGCGTGGCACGCTCTCCGCCTGCGTGACCTTCACTCGAAAGTCTTGTTTCAGTTGCCCGCTGGAGGCTGGCTTCGCAAATTGGAAGCCCTTTGTGTTCCCACGGGAGCGCAGCCTCAAATCTTCAACCTGAAACGATCTGGCCGCCGCATGCAAGACGCCTGGCGGCGATGCACGGCCGGAGTGCGCTGGCCCAACCGAGCCGGCGTTGAGAGGGAAAGCTGCGAGCAGCCCCCCGATACTGAGCACGACAGCCCACGATTTGAGATCCGTCATTGTTCTCCTTGCAATGCGATATTGACCTGCTCTCTGGTTTGAGCAGGAGGAGGGCCTAACAGTCTCCGGGCGGGGTATCTCCGAGGATGCCCGGATCGTCGTTGAAAGTTAGCGACCCTCGACCTTCACAGACTACGCCACAACCCTGACGTTGGCAAGCGGTTTCTTCGGCGCCGCGTCGGCCAGGGATGATAACAGCGCCGGGATGTGGCGGTAGCCGATCACCTTCCGGAACTGGCGCTCGGCCACCAGCAGCCCACTGCCCACCCAGCGTTCGATATGATCACCGTCTCGCCATCGCTTCACGTTGCGGCAGACGGTCTCCACCACCGAGAATGCCGACTCGATGATGTTGGTACAACACAAGGTGCGGCGGAGTTGGTCGGGCACGCGCAACTTGTGAACCGTGAGCGTTTCCTCCATCCCCTCCTCCAGGCTCCGTGCCGCGCTGGGGTTCAGGTGCATCAACTCGTGGTGCAGCTTCTGGAGGGACGCCTTCGCCTGGTCGTAGTCCGCCATCGCGTAGGCGCTTTTCAGCTTCCGTTTCACATCGGCTTGGTATTGCTCCGGCAGATGCCCGACCACGTTGCGCTGCTTGTGCAGGATACACCGCTGGATCAAGGCCGCCGACCCGGCATGTTTGCGCACGGCCGCAGCCAACGCTTTGGCTCCGTCGAGGATGTACAAGCGCGGGATCGAGAAGTCCACTCCGCGCGCTGCCAGATCACCCAGCAGAGCACTCACCACCTCCGTATTCTCCGTGGCACCTTCCCGCAGCCCCAGTACCGTCTTCGTTCCATCGCAGCCAATTCCCAGCGCTGCAATCATTTGCCGATCCTTGAACGGTGTGCCGTCGATCACGATCGCGCACAGCCGCAACTCACCCAGCGGCCGCTCCATCAGCTCCTTCACCTTCTCCCGGCTGGCTTCGATGAAGTTCTCGCTCACCGCCGACTTCTCGATGCCGTAGGCATTGTGAAAGTCCTGGACCACCGCTTTGTAGTTGCGCGTCGATAGCCCCCGCATCATCTTGTCCCAGACGCCCATTTGAATCGGCCCGCTCCGCTGAAACGTCTCGTAGCTACCCAGCGGTTGCTCACGATGCCGGCCGTCTTCGGTGGGCGCTCGCAGCCGCGTCCGCCGGATCGGCACTTTCTGTCCGTCGATGACGCAGTAGCCTGCCTCGGTACCCCAGCGGCTTGCCTTACGGCCTTCGTGCTGCTGGTTTCGCTCGCCGGCCAACTGCCTCACTTCCTCTTCCATCACCAGGTGCATCAGCGCCAGGCCCGCCTCGCGCAGCAGGTTCCCGACGCCCTGCTGCACCATTCCGATTATGTCGGCCAACGGCAGCACCATCTGGATCGCCGTGTTGTTCTCAGTGGCCATCCGCCGGAACTGCTGGACGGCTCGTTCCTTCTCGATCTGGTATTGTTTCTTCAAGCGACTCTCTCCTTTTTCTTGGCAGAAAAATCAACCTCGGCCCATTATGGGCCTCGGTGTGAGAGTCGCTACTTTCTACGATCTTCCGGGCAACCTCGTATCTCCAGCGCGGTCAATAGCCGAGCGACTCACGGGGTGGCCTTCGCGCATCGAGGACGCCTACGGCATGGCAACCACATATGGTCACTTGCCCACAAGTGGTCGCGAGTCACTCAGTCTGCGGAGGTGGACTCGGTGGGCGCCGCTACAACCCGCGAAGCCGTGCCGGGCGAGCGGGACTCCCACTTTCGGAGCAGCAGCAAACACGGGATCAGGAGCGCCAGGGCCAGGACGGAAAAGGGCAGCCCACCCCGGCGGTGCAAGTCGCCGTAGAAGTACTCCTGCGAGACGTAGGTTCCCATCCACGAAATCGTGGCGATCCGGGCGGCATTCTTGAGGATCGTGATCGGGACGGTGAGCACGATGAGCAATCCCTTCGCCCAAGCCGAGCGGAGGAATAGATGGGCAAGGATGAGGCCGGTGATCAACAGGGCGAGGCTCGACCGGATGCCGCTGCACTCGCGTGCCACCTCAATCTTCACCCCTGGGAACGAGAACACCAGCCCGTCCCGGAACATCGTGGTGCCGGTGAGTTGAAAGATCACGTGGGTTAC
>CAYOPA010000523.1:0-3620 GCA_964405625.1 uncultured Bryobacterales bacterium | reverse complement strand
AATGGCATTGTGTTTTAATAGAAATAGAAAAACCCAGCTCCAGGTTTTTTAGCAGTAAAAACAACGGGTTTCATCGTGATTTTTTGGTTGCGTCGCAACAGTTAAACGACTGGTGTCAACGGCGGAGCAAAATTACATCAGCCGGGCGGAGTAAAAGTACATCAGTTGGGGTGAGCGCAGGTGTTAACGCCGAGGGCCCCCAATTGGGGGCCCTCGGCGTTTCGGCCGATGTTCTGGGAGGGGGTCAGGGCTCGAGGATCTCGCCGGTTTCGGGGTCGATGCAGAGCTCGGACGTTGGCGGCGTCTCGGCCGGCGGTGCAGACTTGCGGCGCGCCTTGGAGTGCTTGAGGCGGAAGCTGTCGCCGTTGAACTCAAGGATGTGGACGTGGTGGGTCAGCCGGTCGAGGAGCGCGCCGGTGAGCCGCTCGGAGCCCATGACCGAAGTCCATTCGTCAAAGGGAAGATTGGAGGTGACGATGGTCGAGCCGCGTTCATGGCGTTGGCTGAACACGTCGAACAACAACTCGGCGCCGGTGCGTGAGAGCGGGACATAGCCCAGCTCGTCGATGATCAGGAGCTTTACCGCCTGAAGCTGGGCCTGAAGCTTCAGCAGGCGTCGTTCATCGCGCGCTTCGTTGAGGGTGTGGACCAGACCTGCTGCGGTATAGAAGGCCACCGAGAAGCCACGCTGGCAAGCGGCGAGCCCCAACGCCAGCGCGGCGTGAGTCTTGCCGGTTCCAGAGTTGCCCAGGGCGATGACATTGTCGCGCCGGGTAATGAACTCACAGCGGGCAAGTTCGAGCACCAGCATCTTGTTGACGCTGGGGATCGCGGTGAAGTCGAACGTGTCGATGGACTTGGCGGCGGGAAAGCGCGCCTCCCGGATGCGGCGCTCAACCACGCGCCGCTCGCGATCGATGAGTTCCATCTCGACGAGGCGCAGGAGATAGCGCGGATGGTCAACCTTCTCGGCTGCACAGAGAGCGGCGACCTTGTCGTACTCGCGCAGGATCGTCGGCAACCTGAGTTGCTTGAGGTGATGGGCGAGAAGCAACTCCGGCGGGGCGCTCATGCTGCTTTCTCGATGCTGTGGGTCTCGGTCAGGGCCAGATAATCAGCTGCCCGTGTGGCCTTGACCTCGGCGCGCGGCAGATGGGGATAGGCCTCAAGGTCGAGCTTGACCGTACGGCGTTCGACGCGGGCGGCGACAAGCTGCTTGACGGCGTCGAAACTGATGGCGCTAAGCGACAGCGCCGTGGTGATGGCGGCGGCGACATCGGCAAGCGCGAAGATCTCGATGAGGCGCAGCACCTGGATGTACTCGCGCCGCCCACGCGTCCCCATGCGGCTCTCCAGAAGCCTGCGGAATGTCGCGAACTCCTCCGGCAGGCCCCAGTTCTCAAGCGGCGCCGCCTGATCGAGAGCGTTGGCCTTGCGCTCCAGAAGCTCGAGATAGTGCAGCGGATCGAAGATCAGATCGGCCTTGGCGTAGGAGCGCCGATGGCGGGCAATGACGTCGGCGCCGCAGATGACGACGACTTCGTCGACGAAGCCCTTCACCAGGACCTCGCGATGGCCATAGCGGGTCGGCACGGAGTAATCATTGGTGCGGTAGCGCACCAGTGAGAAAGCGCTGACACGCGTCGCAACTTTCTCGCACGGCTCGAAGGCGCCGACCGGATCGTTGCGGAAGACGCCGATATCCGCCGCCATGCGCGCACCGATCGTGGCCTCAAAGCCGCGCAGGACATCGCCCTGACGCCGGATGCAGGCCGCCAGGAGTATGGCGTTGAGCTCCTCGAAGCTGGCTGCATGAGGGATCGGAACCATGAAGTTCTTGCGGGCATACTTGACCAGGCCTTCGACATTGCCCTTGTCATTGCCTTTGCCTGGCCGGCCGAACCGGTCGGCGAACAGGAAGTGACTGACCAGCTCGCTGAAGGCGCGGCTGCGTACACGGACGCCATCGCCCAGAATGCGCGCCACGGCGATCTTGAGATTATCGTAGAGGATCGAGAGCGGCACGGCGCCGAAGAAGGCGAAGGCTGCAACGTGGCCGTCGAGAAACGCCTCGGTCGTCTCGCCCGGATAAGCCTTCACGAAGCAGGCATCCGAGTGCGGCAGGTCCATACAGAAGAAATGGATCTTCTGGCGCACCCCGGCGATCACCGCGACCGCTTCGCCAAAATCGACCTGGGCGTGGCCGGGCGGGTGGATCAGCGGCACGAACATCTCGCGCGCCGTGATGCGGGCCCCGCGGACATAGTCCTTCACCGATGTGTGCCCACCTGCATATCCGTGCTCATCGCGCAGCCGCTCGAATATCCGCTTGGCGGTGTGGCGCTGCTTAACCGGAGCATGCTGGTCGGCTGCGAGGATAGCATCGATCACGCCCAGGAACGGATCGAGCTTCGGTCGCGCCGGAGCCTTCGCCCGCCGGTATCCTGGCGGTGCAGAGAACTCGCACATCTTCTTGATCGTTCTCGGGTCCTTGCCGAACCGCGTCGCTGCCTGTCGCCGCGAAAGTCCCTCGACGAACACCGCACGGCGTACAACCTCGTAGCTGACCAACTTGTACATCCCCAGCCTCTCGAGCCGCCAAAACGGCCGAAAGGATTAATGGCGAGGTATTTTTACTCCGCCCGCAAAGTGCAAAACGCACCTGCCTGAGTGAGGGAGTTTTAATCCGCCGCGTACAAGAGCGCCCCCAAAGCGGACATCCGCATTCGGGCAGTCGTTGATTGTTGCTTACCTATTGAAGTCATCCGCAGTGCTCGGGGGCGCGCAGCTGCCGGGATCGCTAATAGCCTTTAGGTCTTTCGCAGCCAGGGAAACTGCGCAGAGTTTTCCAGCTCAAAACAAGGGCGTTTTCAGAGAGCAAATCACGAAGAAGAATGCGTAGGACGGTATTGCTATGCGCTCGGCTGCATAGGAAAGGGAGCGCAGCCTCACCGCCCATCTGGCGTTTGCCTTCAGAACGTCGCAGCAATTCGAGTCCAGATCCTCGACTGGCTTCCATATTGCCCGAACAGCCCCTGCTCTGCGCCCCAGATCAGATCGGCGCCGACGGAGAGCACGACATTATCCGAATGACGCCACTCAACCCAGGGCCGGATAGCGCCATCGCCCTCGCGCAGCGACGCCAGCAACTCGCCCTTTAGCCAGAGCTTTTCGTTGTTGAACCCTCTCTGCACCCGCAGCGTTGCAAGCACATCCGTCTCGGGACGCACCAGATCCACATCGCCGGCATCGATACCCAGCTGCAGGTTGACAAAGACATCGTCCGGAGCGTTCCAGTCCAGTCCGATACCGGCGAGCAAGCGTGGACGGTCAGTCACGGCGATCGAGTCTGCAGACCGGATATTGACGGGTTGGTCCGGAATATATGCTGCTTCAAGCCGCCATACGCGTGAGCCTTCCGAACGGTCGAATGTTGCACCGATCAGGGAGCGGCGGGGATAGCGCAACTCAATTGCGGGACCATCGGGTGTCGCCGCCGCCGCAAACACCGGCTCCGTCTCGGGTCCCGATATCAGGATGAGACTGGCGTCAGACCGCGACATGTTCCGGGTTACGCGCAAGCCATAGGTGGCGTCCTTGAGATAGTCATCGCGCGCGGC
>CAYOPA010000522.1:0-3623 GCA_964405625.1 uncultured Bryobacterales bacterium | reverse complement strand
CCCAGCGGCGGCGTGTAGATCTTGCCGTCGCGCACCAGGAAGACGTTCTCGCCCGAGCCTTCCGAGACGTAACCGTTGGCGTCGAGCGCGATGCCCTCGGCGTAACCGTTGGTCACCGCTTCCATCTTGATGAGCTGCGAATTCATGTAGTTCGCGGCCACCTTCGCCATGGCTGGCAGGGTGTTTGGGGCGATACGGGTCCACGACGAGACGCACACGTCCACGCCCATCTCAAGCGCCTCGGCGCCCAAATACTTGCCCCACTCCCAGCAGATGAGATACACCTCGATCGGGTTTTTTAGCGAAAGCACCCCGACGTCGCCGTAGCCGCGAAAGGCCAGCGGCCGCACGTAACAGGCTTCCAGTCCGTTGGCGCGAACCAGATCGACGCAGGCGTCGCGGACCTGTTCCTGCGAGAACGTCTTGATGTCCATCCGGTAGATCTTCGACGAGTCGAACATCCGGCGAATGTGCTCGGCAAGACGGAACAGCGCCGGCCCTTGGGCTGTCTTGTAGCAGCGAATTCCCTCGAACACGCTCGTGCCGTAGTGCAGCGCGTGCGTCATTACATGGACGCGAGCCTCATCCCAATCGATGAGCTCTCCGTTGCGCCAAATCTTAGCGACAGGCTGAATCATCCGCTTTCCGACCCCCGAGACGGAATCTCTCTATTATGCCTGAGAAATCGAACCAATTCGTAGCCTACAAGCCCTCCAGGCGAAGGTTGCGGAAACGGACCTCCAGTGGAGGCCCGGAATGGATCTGCAAGGCGATGCGTCCCGAGCGCTCGATCGCGGGGTCGTCCTCGATGTAATCGACAGTCTCCACGCCGTTAATTAGCAGCCGGAAGCGGGCGCCCTCGGCGCGAATCTCGTAGTCGTTCCAGTCGCCCTTGCGCAGTGTCCGTTCGATCAATACGGGGTCGGCTTCGGCGAGGTTCTTGCGGCGGCGGGACTCGTCGTAGAGGTTGCCCCACCAGCCTGGACCGATGTCGGCCTGGTATCCGATCATTTCCGTGGAATTAGGCTCGCGTTCACTGCGAAATTGCACGCCGCTGTTGCCTTGATCGTTGACCAGCAGGACCTGCATGCGAAGGACGAAATTTTCGTAGCTCCCCGTCGTGGCCAGGAAGACGTTTTCGCCGATGCCGGGGGAGCGGCCGACGATGGCGCCGTCTTCCACCAGCCAGAGGCTTTCGTCGCCCTCCCAGCCGCTGAGGTCGCGGCCGTTGAACAATTCCGAGGCCGGATCGGCGGGGGAAGTGCAAGCGACGGCCCAGGGCAGGGAAGCGCCGGCAGAGAGCGCCAGGAACGTGCGTCGGTCCATCAAGATCCGATGATCGTAGCAAACCGGACTGCGTTACGATAAAGTCGCGCGGCGCTGAAACGTTTCGTCAGGCCTGCCGCATCCAACAAGTCACACAGCGGAGCGCCTGTCGGGGATAGCCATGACTTTACATGAATTTCGTAGTACTTTTAAGGGCGGAATACGCCTCTTTGCGGTGCTACTGGCGCTGACGACTCTGACTCTGCACGCCGTCACGGACCGCAAGCCGATCAAGCCCGGCTTCAACCTCTTCTCCAAGGACCAGGACATCGCCCTGGGGCGCGAAGCGGTCCCCGAGATCGAGAAGCAGGTGCAGGTTCTCAATGACAAGGAGCTCACGGGCTACATCGAGCGCATGGGCAAGAAGCTGGCGCAGCACTCCCAGGACCCGTCCTATCCGTTTACCTTCAAAGTGGTCGCCGACCCCTCGATCAACGCGTTTGCGCTGCCGGGCGGACCGATCTACATGCACACCGGGCTGCTGATGGCGGCCGACAACGAGGCGCAGGTCGCGGGCGTGATGGGCCACGAGATCGGCCACGTGGTGCTGCGGCACTCCACCAACCAGGCGTCCAAGGCGGCGATGTTCCAGTTGCCGGCCATGTTCGCGGCCGGGGTGATGGACCGGAAAGGCGGGATGCTGGCGGCGCTCGGGCAGCTCGGGCTGGGGCTCGGCGTAAACTCCGCTCTGATGAGCTATTCCCGGAACGCGGAGCGCGATTCCGACATTGTTGGCGCTCGGATGTTGGCCGCCGCCGGCTACAACCCGGTGGAGATGGCGACGTTCTTCCAAAAGCTCGAACAGGCGGGCGGGCGCGGCGGCCCCGAGTTCTTCTCCAGCCATCCGAACCCAGGCAACCGCGTTAAGGCCGTCACCGAAGAGATCCAGGGCTACCGGAACGCGGATCAGTACGTCACCAACACGGCTGAGTTCCCGAAAATGAAGGAGCGGGCCATGCGCCTGACGCCAAAGAGCTCCGGCGCCGCGGCCGGCGGCGGTTCGACCGGGGCTGCCGCCGGACAGGTCGTCAATGGGGTCTTTCGCGGGGACGGCTATTCGTTCCGGCCGCCGGCGAGTTGGCAGGCAAGGGCGGCCGATGGCGGCGGCATGATGTCGCTGCCTTCGAACGGCATTGTGGGCGAAGGAATCGCTCGCGGCATTCTCGTGGGGTTTTCCAGCGCCGAGGGCGGCAACCTGCAACGCGCCACCGACAGCTTGGTCAAGACCTTGCAGCAGCAAGACAAGGGCCTGGAACTGATGAGCGGCCAGCGCAGCGGTGTGCGGGTTTCCGGCGCCGCCGGCGAGAGCCTTTTCCTCGAAGGGCCGTCGCCGCTGCGCAACCAGCGCGAGTACGTCTGGCTGGTGACGGCGCAGCATCCTAGCAAAGGGCTGTTTCACATGGCGATGATCTCGCCGACCGGGGAGTACGAGGAGCTGCGGGGATGGTTCGAGGACGCGGTTCGTTCGATCGCCTTTCAGTGAGTTGACATAATATACATTATCAGACAATATCCAGGCCATCGACCCTGGTACACTTCAGGCGAAGCTCGAACCGCGAGGAGGATCGATATCGCAATGTCTACCAGTCGCCGCAATTTCCTGACCACAGCCGGGGCCATGGCCGCCGGCTCAGCTTGTTCCAACGCCGCCAGTGAGAGCGGACCGGCCGGCCGCGCCGGACTGCCGGATGTCTACGGCAATCTCGGCATCCGTCCCGTCATCAACGGACGCGGCACGGTCACAATCCTGGGCGGAACGGTCATGCCGCCCGAGGTGGTCGACGCCATGGTCGCCGCCTCCAAGCACTACATCCACTTCCCCGAGCTCCAGCTCAAAGCCGCCGAACATATCGCCAAGCTGATCGGCGTGCCCGGTTGCGCCATCGCCTGCGGCGCCGCCTCGGCCATCACCATCGGCACGGCCGCTTGCATGACGCGCGGCGACATGGCGAAGCTGCGGCAGTTGCCGCACGCCGCCGATATGCCGCACGAGGTCATCCAGCAGAAGTCGCACCACTCGGGCTATGAGGCCCAGATGGAGCTCTGCGGAGCCAAGATCATCTGGGTCGAGACCGCCACGGAGATCGAAGCCGCCATCAACCCGAAAACGGCGATGATCTTCTACCTCAACAAGGCTGAGGACGACGGCCAAGTCAAGCGCGACGAGATGATCCGCATCAGCAAGAAGCACGGCGTGCCGATCCTCAACGACGCCGCCGCCGACATCCCGCCCAAGAGCCGGTTGAAGGGCTATGTGGACGAGGGTTTTGACCTGGTTGTCTTCTCCGGCGGCAAGG